>CAVFUV010000042.1:0-12931 GCA_963625735.1 bacterium | reverse complement strand
TCAAATCATTGTGCAAGTTGCACAAATACAAAATAAAAAAGTTGTGCAAAATGTCTTGACAAATTGAAAAATTTGAGTATAATTACAACTGTAATCAAACGAAAGGAGTCTTAAAGATGATTAGTGACAAAGCAATAGCTTCAAGAGAAGATCAACTTATTAAGGAGATCGGCAAGATGAAGAAATTCAACTTTAAGAAACTTCTGAAGGTAATCGAGCTTGACGCCCTTATGAACTACGGCAAGTAATTCATCCGGCACATAAGCCCGTTACCCAACGGAGCCTCGATATCCAGTGTCACAGATGCGAAAGTTTGTGACTTTACATATTTCACATTTTTCTCCTCTCCTCTTTAACAGGCCGGCTTCGGTCGGCCGAACGATAATCCCGGTTCCCGTCTGGGAACGTTAACATATTTCACATTTTTCTCCTCTCCTCTTTAACAGGCTGCCTTCGGGCAGTCGACGAAATCCCTGTTCCGTTTTCGGAACGTTAACATATACGGGGCTGTCCCCGATTCGGATATGTCCCCATACGTAATCCTTTGAATATCCCCGATTCGGATATTCACGCAAAACATTTTTTGATTCGTCTGTGATTAGGACGGTCACACGCCGTGTGCCGATAAAACGGTCACGAGCGTAACAACAAAATTCATACGGATGAAGGCCAAAAGCTTTCGTCCGTTTTTTTGTTTTTAGCGAAGCCATATAATCCAAGTCCGCAGGACTTCCGAAATTGTTAATTGTTAATTGTTAATTGTTAATTGCATAATGTCACTGTTCCTTGTTGTTTTTTGGATTGTCGGACCGCTGCCGCCGGTCCTCATTAGTCGCTACGCCAAAAATCATTCACCGAATGATTTTTGTCTGCGACCTTGCTCCTTGCTAACTTTTAAGGTTCCTTGCTCACTGCCATAACTTCCCATTGACACTGCCCCTTTTTTGCGGTAAAATTACTCTGCTTATGAAAAAAATCGCAGCATGGCGATTATTTATGGGGTGAATAAAGAATGAATACGGAAAAGACAATCAAAGAAACAAAAGAAACCAAAGACGCAAAAAGCACCGGTGTTGAGGCGGCAAAAACCAGGCACAAAGAAAAGTCGTCCTCCAGATCACCTAAAACGCCCAATACGGCTAAATTGCTTAAAGAGATAATGGATAACCACGGTCTGTCCATAAATATGCTCGACAGGGACTGTGACATCAACAAAGGCGTTCTTTCAAAAATTCTGAACTGTGATGTCAACATGAGCCTTGTCAACTTCCAAAAGCTGTTGTCATCTCTGCCGTTTACAGGTGAGGAGAAAAAGGAGTTTTACATTTCCTTTTATTCCGAGATGTACGGACAAAATGTAATTTCCTCAATCGAAAAAATTATTTCTCAGTATAATACCGTCAACGATAATCAGTCGAGCTTCAGGATTACAAAGGGGCTTGACGCGGTTCCCGACGGCGGCTTTCTTAACGGCAGGCAGAATATTTACGGCGCGATTTACGACATAACACAGAACGCCGAATCGGTCTATACGAATTTCTCTTTCGACTATGACGGCGGTGTGCTTGACGATTACTTCTATTCTCTTGTATCGGATGAGAGCAAGGAGCTTTCACTTGTTCATTTTATAGAGTTCTATAAAACCGACTGCACCGACGAAAACATCAAAACATATATTCGTACGCTCAGATATATGAATAAGAAGAGCTTCCCCGTAAGTCTGCCGTCAGACAAAAAGGTCGCCGGACTGTCTCCGCTGCCGTTTTTTGTTTACAGCGACATCGGACTTGTGTTCTTCGGTGACGATATGGGGCTTTTTGTCAGTGACAAAAACGCTCTTGACGCATTCTCTTTCTACGCAAAAAAGCTTGAAAAGGACGCACGACCCTGCGGTGTTCACCCGAACAATCTTTTTGAACTTAAAAATGTTACATCCGCATCGGGAACAACAAAGCTTACACAGTTCTACGATCTTCAGGCGTATCCGTGTATAGTATTTTTCCTGTCGCTCGAGGACATTATGGCTGTCGCGAATCCCGAAGGAAAGTTAGAACTGCCGCTTACATACGAACAGCAGGCACAGCTTTTCTATGCTTATTATGAAAATTACGGCAGGCTTATAGGTAAATTTTCCAAAACAATCTGTTCTGTTGATGGGCTTGATGACTTTGCCCTTACAGGCAGATTTATCGAAGCTCCGAGGTCTTTTTCAAAACCGTTTTCTCCGGAAATGAGAATACATCTTCTCGATCGTGTCGCCGAAATGATTGAAAAAGACAGAACCTTTGTTGTCGACAGCAAAAAACTGATAATCCCACAGGATATTTTATTGTGCTTTGACAACACGGGCATCAGCTTTTTAGGTGACGCCGATAAAGATTATGTTGGCAGTACTTTTTACGGCTTCGTCGACACACCTCAGTTTATCACGGCGTTCAGTCTCTTGCCGGAGTATCTTGTAAACTGCGGTTATGTATATGAAAAAGAAAATGCCCTGCGTTATGTTGAAAACGCCAAGGTAATAGCAAGATGTCAGATTGCGGAGAAAAAAAATGACGGCGACAAAATATTTACAGCAGCTTTTTAAGAAATATAACTCTTCCGTTAACGGAATCGGCCGCATAGCGAAAATTAACGGCGGCATTTTAAGTCAGTACATGAACGGCAAAAGAGAAATAAAGGATTTTGACACATATGTAAGAATCTCGAAGGCAGTGGGCGTGTCCGACAGAGAGTACACAAAGCTCTGCGACCTTTATTTCACGGAAGTGTATTCGTCATCGGAGCTTGACGCGGTAAAGACGATTATAGCCGAATTGCCGTGTGTTATGAAGGATGCTTCCGTTTTTCCGGTGAAAAAATCGGCGGATATACCGACCGACGGCTGTCTTGCAAACAAAGAACAGATCGACAGCGCGATAGTTTCACTCTGCGAAAAGGCAAACGGAAATATCTATACAAACATTCCGTTTACGGATAAGGCAATTGACGACTATCTGTTCTTTTTGTCACAAAAAGAGAACATAAATTTAATCAGATTTTTCGAGACGAGTGATGACGCACCCGACACGGATGACATACGCGCGCTTATGCGCACACTCAGATTTTTCAGATATGAGTGCTTCCCCTATGTCGTCGCCAAATCGCACGGTGTCGACAATACCGATATATTCCCGTATTTTGTCGTCACCGAAAACGGATTTGTCATGTGTAATGAGTCGTTCGGCATACTTTCTTCCGACGTACAGGCGACACGCAAAATTGCCGAAAAAACCGAAAATATCAGAGTATCGGCAAAGCAGTTCGGTAAAAGACTCGAGAATATTCTTGATCTTGTTTCTTTCGGCGGCGCAGATATAAACAAACCGGTTGAAACGGGTTATTTCAGTGCTTTTCCCTGTGTCGGTCCTTATCTTACGAGAGATGATATGGCGGCGTCGTCTAATGATATTCCGAATAAAGACGCGCTTATTGACATATGCTATGTGCATTATTCTCGCATCGGAGTCTGCAATATCGCAAAATATACAACACAGAAGGGCATTTTCGATTTCGCAAAAACCGGGAATTTTTATAATATCCCCTCTATGTTTGTTCACGGACTTCCCGTGAAAAACAGACGCGATGTGCTTGACAGAATAGCCGCCGATATTGAAAATGACATTTTGTTCATAATAAACACCGATGTGCTGAGCATTCCGGACGAACTCTTAATGGATTATGAGGGTGCCAATGTCACTCTGACGGCATTTGACTGCAGTGTTGAGCAGTTCTGCGTTTCGGATATCTATCATAAGACAAATTCCCCGTATTATATGAAACTCGCGAAACTTTTTCTTCAGTACCTGAAAAACGGCAGATATACCTACGATAAGCAGGCGGCTTTGCACATAATTGAGTGCGCGAAGGAGCTTGCGGTCTGACCTGCGAAACAGCTTTGACAATTAAGAATTAAGAATGCATAATGCATAATGTCGGAAGTCCTGCGGACTTGATTTTTATAAAGCTCCGCAGCTCTAAAAGCAGATTTTCAGTGATTAGCTTTTACTTCGCGAAGCTATATAATCCAAAACACGCAGTGTTTTCCACAATTGTTAATTGTTAATTATTGTTTTCTCATGTTTTATTATAAGTATAAATTGGGGGCTAATATATGTCTCTTTACCTCGACAATTCCGCCACAACAAAGGTCTGCCCCGAAGCGGCAGAAGCGGCAACGGATGCCATGACAGTGAATTTCGGCAATCCGTCATCAACTCATAAAACAGGCATTCGCGCTAAAACAGTGCTTGAACAGTCCCGCAAGAGTGTTGCCGACAAAATGGGCGTTTCTGCGGAGGAGATTTATTTTTCCCATTCCGGTACGCTTGCCAATAACACGGCGATATTCGGCGCCGTAAAAGCTAAAAAAAACAGGGGCAACAGAATTGTAACCACCTCTCTTGAGCATCCGAGCGTGGCGAGAGTCATGGACGAGCTTGAAAATGAGGGGTACGAGGTAATTCGCCTGTCCCCGACCGAAAACGGCTCATTCTCCGCCGAAGAAATGGCAAACGCCGTGAATGACAAAACAATTCTTGTCAGCACCATGTATGTAAATAACGAAACGGGTGCGATAAATCCCGTTGAATGCATAAAAACGGTTGTTGATGCGGCAAAGTCCCCGGCGTTTATTCACGTTGACGCAATACAGGCGTTCGGCAAAATCGATGTTCGTCCCAAAAAGCTCGGTGTTGATTTTGTCAGTGTCAGCGGTCACAAAATTCACGCTCCCAAGGGTATAGGCGCGCTCTATATCAGAAAAGGGGTCAATATCCGTCCGTTTGTTTTGGGCGGCGGACAGGAGAACGGACTTTTCTCGGGAACGGAAAATATGCCCGCAATCGCAGGTCTCGGTGCGGCGGTTAACGCTCTGCCCGATACAAAAAAACAGCTCGGAGTAATGCGTGAGCTGAATGCATATCTCAGAAGTGAGCTTGCCAAAATCCCGGGTGTTGAAATAAACTCCCCCGAAAACGGCCTGCCGTATATATTAAACATCTCGTTGGTCGGTATTCCGAGCCAGGTTGCTGTAAACTTTATGTCCGATAAGGAAATATATGTTTCCTCGGGTTCGGCCTGCAAACGAGGTCACCGCAGTGAGGTTCTGACCGCCATGGGGCTTGCTCCCGAAAAAACAGACAGTGCGATACGTGTGTCCATGAGCCGTTTTACGACAAAGGACGAGCTTCAGGTTTTTGTGTCCGCCGTAAATGACGCTGTGAACACCTTAAGAAGAAAATAAACGGAGACTTAGATGAAAGAAATTATACTTATAAAAGACGGCGAGCTTGCCCTTAAAGGGCTCAACCGCTCCATGTTTGAGGACATTCTTATAAAAAATATGAAGGCGAAGCTCTCGAAGACGGGTGATTTTACCTTCAGAAAAGCCCAGTCGACTGTTACGATAGCGCCGAATGACGACGATATCGATATGGATGAAGCGATAGAAAAGCTGCAGACCGTTTTCGGTATTGTCGGTCTCTCTCGCTGCGCCGTGTGCGAAAAGGATATCGAGCTTATAAAGCAGATTGCTCCCGACTATCTCTCGGACGATCTGCGTACAGCACGCACATTTAAGGTCATCGCAAAGCGTGCGGATAAAAAATTCCCGATGGGCTCGCCCGAAATCTGCGATGAGGTCGGCGGTGCGATATTATCGAAATTTCATCATCTGAAGGTTGATGTCCATAACCCCGATGTCACCGTGTCCGTTGAAATAAGAGACACTGCGGCATATATCCACGGCAAACAGATTAAGGGCGCGGGCGGAATGCCCTCAGGCACCGGCGGGCGTGTCGGTCTGCTTATATCGGGCGGTATAGATTCCCCGGTCGCCGGCTACATGATGGCAAAAAGGGGAGCTAAAATCACGGCGATTCATTTTGCTTCTCCTCCGTATACATCCGAGCTTGCCGAAATGAAGGTGCATGAGCTTCTGGGCAAGGTTGCGGTATATTCGGGCAGGGTAAATCTGTTCACCGTGCCTTTTACCGAGATTCAGCTTGCGATAAAAGACAATTGCCCCGAAGAAATGTTCACCGTTACCATGCGCCGTGTCATGATGCGTCTTGCGTCAAAAATCGCCGACTGGCAGGGCTGTGACGCTCTTGTGACAGGCGAGAGTCTGGGGCAGGTCGCAAGCCAGACCATAAAGGCGATAAGATGCTCCGATGAATGCGCCGATATGCCGGTTTTCCGTCCGTGCATAGGTATGGACAAAAACGAGATTGTCGAAATCTCTCGCAAAATGGAAGCGTTTGATATCTCAATTCGTCCGTATGAGGACTGCTGTACGGTGTTCACGCCCCGTCACCCCAGAACACGCCCGACACCCGAGCTTGCACGTGAAGTTGAAAATATGCTCCCCGATGAAGACGCCATGATTCAGAGAGCGTTTGACGGCGCAGTGCTGAAAGTCATTGAAGAGTGAGCAAGGAATAAGTGGTCAGTATCCAGTGACCGGTGACCAGTGAATGAGGAAGACACTGCGTGTCTTGGATTATATAGCTTCGCAGAAGATAAGATTGTGAAAGACAGCCTTATTTTCTGTGAAGCTTTTTGTTATTATAAAAAAACCGCCTCCGGGATATTCTCTCGAAGACGGTTTTTATAAGTTAACAGGCAATGGCTATGTTGCGTTAAATGCAGTGGGGTTTATGATATTAAGTCAGTGGGTCTTTTTCACCGGATACCGGCCCCTGGATACCGGCCCCTTACTTTGCGCTGTCAATATATTTCTTGATATTCGCAATTCCCGCGAAAATCTCGGTCTCGCCGCCCTTGGTGATAACAAGCGAGGGGGCCTGCTTAAGACCCAGGCGAATGGCTTCATCCTTATGTTCGGATACGAACAGCTTGTTGTAGCCGATGAGAGCCTTGTCGAGCCAGCTTTCGGCAAGACGGCAGTTGGGGCAGTTCTCCTGTGCGAAAAGAACAACGGTGTTGTCGGGTTCGCAAGCGGGTATTTCCTCTATTCCCGTGTCGGGTGCGTTTTCCTCCGTGATGGGGCCTTTGTGTGTCAGCACGCTGTTCTGAATGTCATAGAGCTTTCTGTCACGGAATTCCTGTGCCTTGCCGTCGTTCCAGTTCTGTACAGGGCGATAATAGCCTGTAATTCTGGAATAAACCTCGGTTGCGTTGCCGCACTTGGGGCAGGTGAACTGCTCACCTGTGAGGTAGCCGTGATCCTTGCAGACAGAATAAGTGGGAGAAATCGTATAATAGGGAAGTCTGTAATTCTCGGCAATCTTGCGTACAAGATTTGCGGCTGATTTCCAGTCGGGCAGTTTTTCGCCGACGAAAGCGTGGAAAACAGTGCCGGAGGTATACAGAGTCTGAAGCTCATCCTGAATGTCGAGTGCCGAGAAAATATCCTCGGTGTAGCCGACAGGCAGGTGTGAGGAGTTGGTGTAGTAGGGTGTGCCGCCGTTCTTTGCCGCCGTGATGATATCGGGGTATCTGGCCTTGTCGTGCTTTGCAAGACGGTATGTTGTGGACTCCGCGGGGGTAGCCTCAAGGTTATAGAGGTCGCCGTACTGCTCCTGATAGTCCGACAGACGTTCACGCATATGGTTAAGTACCTTCTTTGTGAACTCCTGTGTTTCCTTGTGTGTCATGTCGACACCGAGCCACTTGGCGTTAAGACCGACTTCGTTCATACCGATAAGACCGATAGTCGAGAAGTGGTTGTCAAATGAGCCTAAGTATCTCTTTGTATAGGGATACAGACCCTCTTTAAGAAGCTTTGTGATAACCGTACGCTTTACTTTGAGTGAACGGGCTGAAATGTCCATCATCTTGTCAAGACGGGCAAAGAACTCGTTTTCGTCCTTTGAAAGATAAGCTATACGGGGCATGTTTATGGTAACAACGCCGACAGAGCCTGTGCTTTCACCGCTGCCGAAGAAGCCGCCCGATTTCTTGCGAAGCTCACGAAGGTCAAGACGAAGTCTGCAGCACATGCTTCTGACATCGCTCGGCTCCATATCGGAGTTTACGTAGTTAGAAAAGTACGGTGTGCCGTATTTTGCCGTCATCTCAAACAGGAGCTTATTGTTCTCGGTCTCGCTCCAGTCAAAGTCGGATGTGATTGAATAAGTGGGGATGGGGTACTGGAAGCCTCTGCCGTTGGCGTCGCCCTCGATCATGGTCTCGATAAACGCCTTGTTTACCATGTCCATCTCTTTTTTGCAGTCGCCGTATGTGAAGTCCATGGGCTTGCCGCCGACAATAGCGGGCTTTACCGCGAGGTCGGAGGGCACTGTCCAGTCAAGTGTGATATTTGAGAACGGTGCCTGTGTGCCCCAGCGTGACGGGGTGTTTACGCCGTATATAAACGACTCGATGCACTTTTTGACTTCGTTATAAGACAGATTGTCAGCCTTAATAAACGGTGCGAGATATGTATCGAATGATGAGAACGCCTGTGCGCCTGCCCACTCATTCTGCATTATTCCGAGGAAGTTTACCATCTGATTGCAGAGAGTTGCCAGATGCTTTGCGGGGGATGATGTGATTTTGCCGGGAACGCCGCCGAGGCCCTCTTCGATAAGCTGACGAAGTGACCAGCCTGCGCAGTAGCCTGTGAGCATTGAAAGGTCGTGGATGTGGATATCGGCGTTTTTGTGGGCGTTCGCGACTTCTTCGTCATAGATTTCGCTGAGCCAGTAGTTAGCGGTAATAGCACCGGAGTTTGAAAGGATAAGACCGCCGACGGAGTATGTGACGGTGGAGTTCTCTTTGACTCTCCAGTCCGATACTTTAACGTAGTTGTCGACAAGCTCTTTGTAGTCGAGAATTGTCGAACGCATCATACGCATTTTTTCACGCTGTTTGCGGTAGAGAATGTACGCCTTTGCGACATCGCCGTAGCCTGCCTGAACCAGGACGGACTCAACGGAATCCTGAATATCCTCAACATTTATGAGGTCGTCCTTGATTTTGGGCTCGAAATCCGAGGTTACTTTAAGTGCGAGAAAATCTATAACACCGTCGTGATAGTTTTTGTCCTGCGCTTCGAATGCCTTGCGAATGGCATTTCCTACTTTCGCAATGTCGAATTCGGTGACATTGCCGTCTCTTTTTCTGACCTGATAAGACATGTTTTTCCTCCTTGTATTTTTCTATCAGAAAGCGGCACAGAAAAGTGCCTGTTTAATGAACATTTGTTCGAAGCATCTTCGCTCGATTGCTACATATGATATCACAGTCATGGTGTCAAATCAAGGCAGGAGAACAAAGAAAATCATTTTCGGAATATGTAACAATATTTTGATGATAATTTTGTATCAAATGTTGCGATAATACTATATGTTGTGGCGGAAGGGGAGGATATGGGGAAGCGAGATACTAAATACAGTGGGATAAAAAATTAGCAATGAAGGGGCCGGGGGCAGTTGCCGGTTGCCGGTGGTCAGTGACCGGTGACTAAGGAAGACACTGCGTGTCTTGGATTGTATGGCTTCGCAGGAGGTTAGTGGGAGGGGGAGTGGAGTGTGGAGAGTGGAGTTAAACGGGGAATATCGGGTTGCGTCGTTTTCGTTGACTTTTTTGGGGGCTTATAGTAGAATAAAGATATATTTATCTCGGAGGCGGAAAAATGCGAAAGAAAACAACAAATGAAAACACGGAACCAATCGAAACAAAAACCAAAACAAAAAAGCCCCTTGAATTTGACTCAAAGATAAAGGTATTCCCCTTTATCGTATTTATTCTCGGGGCACTGCTTGCGGTCGTTCAGCTTATCACACGGCAGAATCTTATAGCCGTCATATCGGCGGGCTACTGCTGTGTCGTCGGTGCGATAATCGTACTCTCACTTTTAATCAAAAAAAAGGTGTATATGTGGGAGCTTATCGGTATAGCGTCCTCCATGGGCGGCGCGTATATTTTCCATGTCATATGGGGCGCGGACGCAGGCTTCGGCGCTCTTACTTCGGGCAAGGCCGGCTGGTCAAGTGCCGAAAATACACTCTTTTCGGGGGAGGGCAATATCTTTACAAGAATGCTCGGCAATCTTATTATAATGCTCCCCGTCATAGCTTTTCTTGTCCTGCTGTGGCTGCTTGCGAAAAAAGGCTTTAAGGGCATTGCCGCAAAAAAGATTTCGTGCATTGTCGCAGGTGTATTTCTGACCGGTGCGTCCGTTTTCTATGTTCTGACCATGAATATGCGTTCCACACCCGTAACCGAAAGACTGTGGGAGGGTCAGGACGACTATCTTAACAAAATCAGCAACGAAAACGCATCCGAAAAGCCCAATGTCCTTGTTATTCTTATGGATGACTTAGGCTACGGCGATGTGTCGCTCAACGGCGCTATATATGACACGCCCAATATTGACTCCATAGGCGAAAACGGACTTAACTTCACTAATTTCTATTCGAGCTATTCTGTTTGCTCCCCGGCGCGTTTTGCGTGCCTTACGGGCAGATATCCTTACAGAGGCTACGCCGACAATGTTATCTATCCCACTGTCAACTGCTTTACGCCCTTCGCTCAGACACGTGTTTACAACAGTGTTGAAATGCTCAATAATACCGACGGTATGCTCGGAGATGAGATTACAATGGCTGAGGTTTTCAAGGCGGCGGGATATCAGACAGGGTGCTTCGGCAAGTGGCATCTCGGTGATTACGGCGAATATCTTCCCACAAATCAGGGCTTTGACGTGTTCTACGGCAGTCACCATGTAAACGATATGAAGCCCTTCTATCATGTAAAAGAAGAGAACGGCGAGTATACGATCGTCCACGGCACAGATGAGCTTAAGGATCAGTCCAACGCCACAAAATACATTCATGAAGAGATTTCTTCGTGGATTAAGAGTGTTGTTACCGAGAGCGACGACCCGTTCTACGCACTCTATACCACACCGTGGCCGCATGCTCCCGTTTATGTCGGCAATGAGTATGACGGCGCTACCGGTATGGGTACATATGTTGACTGTGTGACGGAATTTGACTCCTATCTCGGCATTCTCTTTGATGAGCTTGAACAGCTGGGCGAGCTTGAAAATACGATTATTGTATTCACGAGCGACAACGGCCCCGCGCTTCAGGGCTCCACGGGTGAGCTTAGAGGCGGCAAATATCTGGCGTATGAGGGCGGTCAGAAGGTTCCGTTCATGATTCGCTGGGACAATAACAACGGTCTGTTTGAATCGGGCGGCACACGCACGCAGTCCGCAACTCTTGTCGACCTGTTCCCGACGCTTATAAATCTTACGGGCATCACCGACACCGACGGAAACACCAACCCCCTGCCGACCGACAGAACGATTGACGGCAAGGATATGACGCCGGTTATAAAGGACGACAGCGTAATTCACGACTCTTCAACGCCCATTCTGCACATGAAACGCCGCAAGGTAAAGGCGGTGCAGTACACCGTAAAAACAGCGGACATATTAAGCCGTGACGAGTATAAGGACTATACCTATCCCGTATTGACCGACAATGAATATATAACATTTAAGTACTTTAAGAGCATTCAGAACGACAACTCCGCTTTCTTTGATAAATTCCGCAAGAACTGGCTTCACATTCTGACCGATGACGTGGGCGAGAACTATAATCGTGCCACGGTCTATCCGTCCGTCGCGGTTGAAATGAAAGAAAAGCTGGAGTCGATTCAGGCGGACTTCGAAGAAAATCCCAGAGGCATTTTAAGCTGATGCCGCCGCTGTCGATAATGATAAAACCCGCGTCGGGCTTGTGTAACCTTCGTTGCAGATACTGTTTCTACGGTGATGTTACCGACCGACGCGAGACAAAGCTTTACGGTGTAATGACAAATGAAACGGCGGACAGACTTATTTCTTCCGCACTGGATTTTGCAGACGGAGAGAGTGTTGCCTTCGCTTTTCAGGGCGGCGAACCGCTTATTGCCGGCAGGGAATATTTCAATTATTTTGTCGACACCGTAAATCGACTTAATATAAAAAACAGCCGTATTTTTTACAGCATTCAGACAAACGGCACGCTTATAGACGATGACCTGGCACAGTTTTTCACCGACAATGAATTTCTTGTAGGACTGAGCCTTGACGGGGATTTCACGGCGAACCGCTTTAGAATCGACGAAAAGGGCAATAATGCCTATTATCGCGTAATCCGAGGCATGGGGCTTCTTAAAAAGCATAAGACGGAGTTTAACATATTAACCGTCTTGACAGGAGCGTGTGCCGACAACTGCGAGAGGATATACAGATATTTTCGTGACAGCGGCTGCAGGTATCTGCAGTTTATCCCTTGCCTTCGTCCGTTCGGGGATAAGAGCGAGAGTGAGCTGTATATGACACCGGAGCAATACGCGAATTATCTTATTCGCATATTCAATCTGTATGTAAAGGATTTTGTCAGAGGGCAGTATGTGAGCGTCAGATATTTTGACAATCTTGTGTGTATGTACTTGGGTCAGCAGCCGGAGCAGTGCGGTGTCGCGGGGCATTGTACGCATCAGTTTGTGTCGGAAGCAAACGGAAATATATATCCGTGCGATTTCTATTGCACAGATGAATTTCTGCTGGGGAATATAAATGACAGAAGCCTGAAGTCCCTCGCCGAGTCACCGAAAGCAATGCGTTTTATAAAAGAGAGCCTTGCCGTACCGCCAAAATGCAAAGCCTGCAGATATTATCCCCTGTGCCGTGCAGGCGGATGCAAGCGAGAAAGAGCGGACAGGGATTACTGCAGTGCGTATAAGGCATTCTTTTCGGCGTGCTTGCCGCTGTTTGGAGCGTTCCGCAAATAATTAGCAATTAGCAAAAAAGGGACCGGGGGTCAGGGGCCGGGGCCGGGGAAAACAAGGAAGTCCTGCGGACTTGAATTTATATAAGCTTCGCAAAACAATTAGCAGTTAGCGGAAAAAGGGGCCGGGGGTCAGGGGC
>CAVFUV010000041.1:0-13180 GCA_963625735.1 bacterium | reverse complement strand
CGGACCGCTGCCGCCGGTCCTCATTAGTCGCTACGCCAAAAATCATTCACCGAATAATTTTTGTCTGCGACACCGGATACTGGATACTGGTCCCTGACCACTGGTCTCCGGCCCTTGGCCACTGACCCCCGGTCCCCGGCCCCTGTTATTATATCGACATAATTTCCGCTTCTTTAGCCGCGGCGGCTTCGTCTGTCTTCTTTACGAAATCGTCGGTAATCTTCTGAATTTTTGTCTCGCCGTTTTTGAGATCATCCTCGGTAATCTCGGAATTCTTCTTCATGGCCTTGAGCTTTTCAAGAGAATCACGTCTGATGTTTCTTATGGCTATCTTTGCGTTTTCGGCAAGGTTCTTTACGTCCTTGACAAGCTGCTTTCTGCGTTCCTCCGTAAGCGGCGGGAATGTAAGACGGATAATTGTGCCGTCATTCTGAGGAGTAATGCCGAGGTCGGACGCGAGAATTGCCTTCTCTATGAGCTTAAGCGAGCTCTTGTCCCAGGGCTGAATTGTAAGAATGCGTGCTTCGGGCACGTTAATTGCCGCCATCTGGCTGATGGGCGTGGGAACACCCCAGTAATCAACCTTGATGGGGTTAAGAACGGAAGCGTTTGCTCTGCCTGCTCTTATTGCCTCATAGTCGTGATTGAGTGAAGCGATTGTTTTATTCATTTTTTCGGTTGTTGCGTCAAATACTGCTTTCATTTTTATTTTCCTCTCTTGAATTATTTTACTATTGTGCCGATGTTTTCACCGAGCACTGCTTTTTTGATGTTCTGAGGGTCGCTTAAATTGAATACGAGAACGGGCAGTGAGCTGTTCTGCGCCAGTGCCGCCGCCGTGTTGTCCATAACGCCCAGGTGCATTTCAAGAAGCCTGTCATGCGTGATGGAATCGAATTTCTTCGCGTCGGGGTATTTGTTGGGGTCTTTGTCGAAAACGCCGTCGACATTTGTGGCCTTAAAGAAAATATCCGCGCCAATCTCGGCGGCTCTGAGTGCCGCGCCGGAGTCGGTTGAGAAGAACGGACTGCCTGTGCCGCATCCGAAAATCACAATACGGCCGTTTTCCATATATTTTACGGCTTTGTCTTTGTTGAAAGACTCCGCGACACGCTGAATGTCAAGTGCGGTCATTACTACGGCGTCGTTGCCCATCGAAATAAGAGTGTCCTGCAACGCGAGAGAATTTATGACAGTTGCGAGCATGCCCATGTGGTCGGCACGTGTGCGGTCCATACTGCCGCTTGAACGCCCTCTCCAGAAGTTGCCGCCGCCGACAACAATGCCAATCTGCACGCCCATGTCGGCACATTCTTTTATAACGGAGCAGATGCTTGTCACAACGTCAAAGTCAAAGCCCGAACCGAGCTTTCCGGCAAGAACCTCGCCGCTTAATTTGAGAAGAATTCTTTTATATCTTGTTTCCATTTGTGTCCTCCGATTTGTTTTTATCACATAAATGTGAACACAGCTTATATTCATTTTACTTTATTTTCGGCGTTATGTAAAGAGTTAAAATATATTTCTTGACTATTTTTTGTTATTTGTTATAATTTGTTTAATGGTATTTAACGGAGGTTTATCATAATGTTTACACAAGCCGAGCTTTCGGATATATTAAGCAACTTCTCTCTTGCGGGCAAGCTGGTTTCCTGCAATCCCATTGACGACGGTCATATCAATGATACATTCAAGGTGACATATGAAGTATACGGCAAAAAGCTTCATCATCTTCTTCAGCGTATCAACACCGATGTTTTCAAGGACCCCGATGTTCTTATGGCAAACGTTGACTTTGTTACATCCTTCCTTCGTGACAAGGTCATAGCCGCCGGCGGCAACCCTGAGCGAGAGACGCTCTATTGCAAGCCCTGCAAAAACGGCAGGAAATATTTCGTAGACAAAAAGAACAACGTATGGCGTATGTATAACTTTGTCGAGGACAGTTTTTCATATAACGCAATCGAGTCCCCCGAGATTTTCTATAATGCCGGCAAGGCGTTCGGTGAGTTCCAGCGTCAGCTCGCGGACTTCCCGATAGACAGATTGGCGGAGACTATTCCCGATTTCCACAATACCGCCAAAAGATATATGAATCTCAAAAACAGCATCGCCCGCAACGCGTCGGGCAGAGCGGTTGTAGCCGAAAAAGAGATTGAATTCGCAAAGGCCCGCCGTGACGAAACATATATTCTTATAGGTAAGACCGAGATAGGCGACCTGCCCATACGTGTCACGCACAACGACACAAAGCTCAACAATATCCTGTTTGACAAGGCTACAAACAAGCCCGTGTGCGTGGTCGATCTCGATACCGTCATGCCGGGGCTCTCGCTCTATGATTTCGGTGACGCCATCCGCTACGGCGCCAACACAGGCGGAGAGGACGAAAAAGACCTTTCCAGGGTTTCACTTGATTTGGGGCTTTATGAGCAGTATGTCAGAGGCTATCTGTCCTCCGCCGGTGAGTCGCTGACACCCGAGGAAGTCGCCTGTCTGCCGTTCTCCGCAAAGCTTATGACGCTTGAATGCGGTATGCGTTTTCTTACCGACTTTATCGACGGCGACGTATACTTCAAGACTTCATACAAAAATCACAATCTTGTCCGCTGCCGTTCGCAGTTCGCCCTTGTTGCCGACATCGAGAAAAAGTATGACGAGATGAAGGAAATCACCGCAAGAGCGTATAAAGAGATCTGCGGAGGGGAAGTTGATATGAACTACTGTTAAAGTGTGGAGTGTATTCAGTATCCGGTATCCAGTGGTCAGTATTCAGTATCCGGTGGCCAGTGGCTGAGGAAGACACTGCGTGTCTTGGATTATAAGCTGACGCAACTGCTCAGTATATTCAAAATTTTCGGACAATAACTTTTAATAAAAGCCTCTCGGTTAACTCCCGGGAGGCTCTTTGTGTTAAATAATAATTTTCTTTGTAGGACAGCCTCTTGCGAAGCTTTACAAATCAAGTCCGCAGGACTTCCTTGTTTTCCCCGGCCCCTTTTTTTACCGGTACGCCGTTATCCTGACGCTTTCGCACAGCCCGGACTTCGCGTCCTCGGGGAAGTTTGAGTAGCGTGAGGGGACAGTGGAATAGTGGTTGCACAGAGTGTTTGAAACCGTGATTTCAATTTCGTTTTCGCCGTTTTTGAGAAGAGCGGTTATATCGCGCTTAAACGGTGCGTAGGTAAAAACAATAGGTTCACTGCCGTTGATTCTGACGCTTGCGGTGCAGCCGACGTCGCCCAGGTCAAGCTTGAAACGCTCGTCTGTGTTCTCTTTGATAACATTGAATTTCGCGGAATATCTCATCTTGCCGGAGTAGCTTGTAAGCCCGCCGATTTTTGATGTGTCGCCGCTTTTTATTTTTCCTTTTTCGCAGAAAAACTTAATCGGTGTCGGCAATATTCCGCAGTATGATCTGCCGTTTTTCGCCTTTATAAGCATGCTTATCTTTTCGCCGTAAGGGGACACGCCGTCGTTTTTTACGGTGTAGACATCGGAGCCGAACAGCCCACAGCCGTCATGCGTGAATTCAAGCTCTTTATTGCCGCCGATTATCTTTATCGGAGTACCGAAAAGCGATACTTCCATTCCCGAAAATCCGGGAGGAGTGTCAAAGTCAAAACGGTATGTGTCACCGCTGACAAACGGATTGCAGAGTGTAAAATAACCGTCATTCGCGAACGAGGAGCATGAAAGGGGATAGCCCGTTTTCTTTATTTCCCCGGTGCGGACAAAGTTGATTTCCGTACGCTTCATCTTTGACATATTTCTGTAATTCGGTGTCTTGCTTTCATCATATATAAACGCCGCGGTTACACGGTTTTTGCCCTTGTTAAGATGAACGGGCAGGCTGTAATCAGCGATTTTTTCGCCGTTAATATAAAGCTCATCCGGCATGATTTCACCGAGCTTTAATTTGGCGTCGCAGTCATTTTCGGCAAAGACCGCAGTCACGAAAACGCAGTCGCTGTCAAAGTAAATATTATCATCGAAAACTCTGCCCTTAAGCCCGTGCCAGCCTTGCTCGTGCAGATATATGTCATCGTTTTTGCCTGTGTAAACAAAGCCGTAACGGTCATGAATACCCAGTGGCTCGAAGTTCGTTTTGTCTGCCCTGTCAGCCTGAATATCGGCAAACGCACCTGGTGTCGGCTCGTTTGTGTATCTGTATACGGCATTTGAAACACAATAGGGGAGTGACTTGAATTCACAGGTCGGTTCGGCGGCTGAATCATCTTTATCGCTCACGTCAAAAAAGCGTCCCTCTGCTCCTATAATGCCGCCTGCCGGGAGATAGAAATCCCCGTATGTGTTGTCAAGTGTGGGAATAAGCTCAAAGTCCCACTCGCTTATTTCGGTCTCACGCACGGCCGTTTTCTCTTCAAAGCCGCATGTGTTTATGTCGTCGTCAACGGTTATTTCATCATCTGTGAAAAGTATGACCGTATCAAAATCGGCGTCCTTGGGCATCTTGATAAAGACAAATCCGTCTTTGGATACAGTGCCCAAAAGAGCGTATATCTTTTTGGTGTATATGTCTAAAAGATAGGGTTTGCCTGTCGCTTCAAATCTGCATACGCTGTCTTTGGGGGCGTATCTCACAAAATACAGACTGTCAGTGCCCGACACGCGTCTGTTTACATATATTTTTGTATCTTCACCGAAATATTCGGGCAGAAAGCTTCTGTAAACACGGCTGTCAAAATCGCTCAGCAAGTCTTCTTTGTCAAGACACAGACGGGCATGCGGATGTGACAGAATTTGCTTTATATCCTGTCTTAACACGTCGTCATTCGCTCCCGCTCTGTCGGAGATATACGGTGTAATTCCGCAGAAATACACATAGCCGCCCGCGTTCAAAAAAGCCTTGATTTTTTCTATAACAGAATATCTTGCGCAGTCGACGTTGCACAGAATAAGCGCACGGTAGCTCTCGTCCGACACATTCATTGTGCCGTTTGCGAATTGGGCGTTTTCTATCGACTGAAAATCAATGAAGTCAAAATCTATGCCGTGATTAAAAAGATATTTTGCCGTGTCAAATGTTCGCTCAACGCACTCTTTGCTGTTCTCGCCGTAGTCGCAAGAGGACACCGGATAGAATATCGCCGCGTCGCATCTGTGAACACCGGTTGTCAGAACCGAGGACAGACGCTTATATTTGTCGAGCCATGTTTTCTCATCGTCCCAGTATGGCATTCTGAAATGGAAATCCGGAGGCGCCCACTCGAAAAATCCGCCGTTTGTGGAATAATAAAGTCCGTGCAGGTTTAATAAATTCGCGCCGAACAGGAAGTTGTCGCTTGTGGGCGCGGTAATGCTCTCAAGCGTAGTGCCCCAGCCCGAGGAATGATACCCCTCAAGCCACACTCTCGGTCTTTTATAAAGATGGGCGATTGAGGAATTGACCTTGACCTTGATAAGATCCGCCGCTCTGCCCGGTGTGTCGTTTCCGGGAGCGGTAAACCACCTTACGGCACGAAAATAGTCCGAAAATTCGTCGGGCTGAAAACCTCTGCTCGACTGGTCACAGCCGTAAATAAGCCCTCTCGAAGCGTGAAACCCGTATATCGGCTTAAAGTAGCTGTCTTCCATTATCTGCGTTCTGACATCGGCAATGTCAAGGCGGATTTTCGCCGTAATGTCGCCGAGTGAAAAGAACATATGCGGAATAAATCCGAGCGGATCATATCCCTTTTTGGCCTTTACGCCCTCACGAAGCGTGGTATGCCATATGCGTCTGACATCACAGCCGAACATCAGTTCATCCTGGAAGAAGTAGTTGAGCGTGCCGTTTTTAAGGCTCGGAAAACGCCTCTCGAACTCCTTGAAATATATATCGGTGAGCATTTCTCCGCACCCCGGCGCAAGGGGATTTATTGACAGCGGAATATGCTTTGTCCTGATTTCATACGCTTCAACCGAGAAGGGAATATCATCGCAAAAGCCCCTGTCTTTTTCATAGACTATGACAGGCTCTTTGCAGTCAATATCCTTATAGACGACAGTTGCCAGCACATCCGGCGCGGGGGTATAGCCGTCTTTTCCGTTAAATCTTATCTTTTCGCATGACAGCTCGTCGGCACTCATACCGGGAGCGGCGGCAACCTTATCGGTAAAAAATCCGTTGCCTATCCACGCAAGAGTATAGTCGCCGACACCTATGCCCATGTCAAGCTCTTCGCACACCTTTGCGGCATAGCCGAAAAACTCCCACCACTCCTCCGAAAACTGAACGGGGTCACCCGGGATTGAACGCCCGTGACCGCCGTGCGGGATGCCTGTGTCCTCACTGCCGTACATATGGGCATAGTTAACCTGAACACCGGCAACGCCCTTTTCTTTAAGCGCGGTAAGCTGTTTTCTCAGCCGCTCTTTATTCAGCCTGTCGCCTGTCCACCAATAGAACGGCACTTCACCGTTTTTGTCGGACGGAGAATAAAAGGCGGAGAGAAAAGAAGCGGTTGTCGGATTATGATTTTCCTGCATAAACGGGACTCCCTTCATGATTTACAGTTGTTTGAAAAAAGCCAAAAAAAAGGTTGTGGCAGGGACCGGGGACCGGGGCGGGAGCCGTGGGTCGGGGCAGGTGGCGGGGGGTCGGGGGTCAGAGAAGGAAACGCTGAAGCGTTTTAAATTATATGGCTTCGCTAAAAATAAGTTTGTCGTATACGGTCAATCTGAATATCCGTGGAGCTTTATAATCCAAGGCACTTTGTGCCTTCCTCAGTTCCCCTGATCCCCGACCCCCGGCACCCGGCCCCTTTTTGCAGACCCATATATTTCAGTTCTTCAATGAGTGAATGGGCGCGGGTATTCTGCCGCCGCGTGAAATGAATTTTTCGGGCGAGTTTTTATTGAGCGCGATAACGGGAGCGTAGCCCAGAAGTCCGCCGAAGGAAACACTGTCGCCCTCTTTTTTGCCGTAAGCCGGAATTACTCTTACTGCCGTTGTCTTTGTATTGGCGACACCGATTGAAATTTCATCGGCGATAATGCCCGAAATTACGGCCTCGGTTGTGTCCCCGGGAATTGCTATCATGTCAAGCCCCACGGAGCATACCGCAGTCATGGCTTCAAGCTTTTCTATTGTAAGACTGCCGTTTGACACAGCGGCAATCATGCCTTCGTCCTCCGACACCGGGATAAACGCACCCGAGAGTCCGCCGACATGAGACGACGCCATAACGCCGCCCTTTTTGACAGCGTCGTTGAGCATCGCGAGGCATGCGGTTGTGCCGTGAGCGCCGCAGCACTCAAGTCCCATTTCTTCAAGTATTCTGGCGACCGAGTCACCTATCGCCGGAGTGGGCGCAAGTGACAGATCGACAATGCCGAACGGTACACCCAGGCTGTTTGCCGCTTCACTCGCGACAAGCTGACCGACACGTGTGATTTTGAACGCAGTCTTTTTTATGACATCGGCCAAAGACGAAAGATCACAGTCGCCCGCTCTCTTAATGGCCGACGCCACAACACCGGGGCCCGATACGCCTACGTTTATAACGCATTCGGGTTCGCCTATGCCGTGAAAAGCACCTGCCATAAAGGGGTTGTCCTGCGGAACGTTGGCGAAAACAACAAGCTTTGCGCAGCCTATTGAGCAGTTGTCTTTTGTTAGATACGCCGCCTTTTTGACGGTGCTGCCCATAAGGCGAATCGCGTCCATGTTTATGCCGGCCTTGGTCGAAGCCACATTTACGCTCGAGCATACCTTGAGCGTTGTCGCAAGCGCTTCGGGGATAGCCTCTATAAGCTTAAGAGAGCTGTCCGTAAATCCCTTGTCGCACAGAGCCGAAAAGCCGCCTATGAAGTTTATGCCCAAAGTGTCAGCCGCCCTGTCAAGAGTCTCGGCGATTCTGACATATGTGTCTGTGCTGTGACGGCCGCCGATGAGAGATACCGGGGTTACGGATACACGCTTGTTTACAATCGGAATGCCGTATTTTTTCTCTATCTCCTCACCGACCGACACAAGACGCTCGGCTCTTTTTGTGATTTTGTCGTATATGTTGTCGCACAGCTTTTTCCCGTCGTCGCTTACGCAGTCAAACAGAGAAATGCCCATGGTGATTGTGCGTATGTCAAGATTTTCCTGGCGTATCATATTGATAGTCTCAAGAATATCCGCTGTATTTATCATAGAATGTTTACTCCCGAATTAAGATTATATGTGATGCATGGTGTTGAAAATGTCTTCGTGCATGGTGTGGATTTCAAGCCCCTTGCCGTGACCGAAAACGGTGAGCGAGTCGGCAAAATCCGAGAATGGGACGTTGAGCCCGTCAATGTCCGCAAGCATGATCATGGCGAAATACTCGCTTAAAACGCTCTGTGTAATGTCGAGAATGTTTGCGCCCTTTTCGGCACAAAGTGTGCTGACGCCCGCAATAATGCCGACGTTGTCTTTACCTGTAACTGTGATGACAGCTTTCATGATAAACCTCCATTTGGTTGGTGTATAAAATTTGCGGTGAATGGCAATTGCAAAAAATGGTCGGAACCGGGGAAATCAGGGGTCGGGGACCGGGTGTCGGGGGCCGGGGAAAATAAGGAAGTCCTGCGGACTTGATTTTATAAGCTCCGCAGACATTTATATAAAATATACGCTGGAAGCTTATTTTTTGCGAAGCTTTATAATTTAAGGCACCTTGTGCCTTCCTCAGTCACTGAACACTGACCACTGAACACTGACCACTGGATACTGACCACTGGATACCGGCCACTGACCACTGGCCACTGGAAACCGGATGCCGGCTACTGTCTACTTGCCGTGTTTTATTCTGTAATAAAGCTATTTTACTTTATCTTCGCCTTTATTGCAATTATAAAAAGAGAAAAATATTATAAATGCTTTATATTTTGTGTTACAGATGATAGAATATAATGCGGAAGGTGATTTATTGTGAATTATTTTTCTTTTATGGATAAATGTCTGCCGCTTGGGGGCAGAACATATATAATGGGCATATTGAACGTAACGCCCGATTCGTTTTCGGACGGCAACAAGTGGAATGAACCCGAGAAAGCATTATATCACGCTCTGGAGATGGAAAGGCAGGGTGCCGATATAATAGATGTCGGAGCGTTTTCGACACGCCCCGGGTGCGACACGGTAAGCCCCGAAGAAGAGCTGAGGCGGCTGTCGGCTGTACTGCCCGATATACTTAAAAATGTAACTGTGCCTGTGTCCGTTGATACTTTTGTGCCCGAAATCGCGGAAAAATGCCTGTCGCTCGGCGTGTCGATTATAAACGATGTCAGCGGCGTGTTTAATGAACAAATGGCGGAAATCATAAAAAAATACCGTGCCGGATGGGTGCTTATGCACGGCGGTGTGGCAACGGCTAAAACTGAGAGTATAAAGATATACGAAAACGGAATTGTCAACGATGTCGGGCAGTTCTTTGATGATATGTATGATAAATGCGTATTTTTCGGCATAAATCCGTCCTGTATCTGTCTTGACCCGGGCTTCGGTTTCTCGAAAACGGATGAACAGAATATTGAGCTGCTTAAAAATCTCGATAAGCTTGACACTCACGGCGCTGCCCTTCTGTCCGCACTCTCACGAAAACGTTTTGTCGGCACGCTGTCAGACGAACCGAATGCCGAGAACAGAGACCCCGCAAGCGTCGTGTGCGATATTCTGAGCATATTTAATGGCGCGGATATAATAAGAGTGCATGATGTTGAGGGGCATGTGGATGCGGTGAGAACGGCGGACAGGGTCGTAAGGTGAGTTATAATTGCGGAATGCGGAACTTTTGTTGAGAGTGGAGTGTGGAGAGTGGAGTGTGGAGTTCAGCAAAGGGCTGAGTTAAAAATCAGGTCCGCAGATTGATGTCATTGTTAATTCTTAATTGAAAATTATTAATTAAAAAAGGCTTACACTTTTCGGAGTAAGCCTTAATTATTTGAACTCGATCTTTTATCAGTCGCGTATCGAGGAGCGACAGACATTTGAACTCGACCTTTTATCAGTCGCGTATCGAGTAGCGACAGACATTTAAGATAGCTGCTTTTTCGCAATGATGCAACCGACTGAATTTGCCGGACACTGTCCGGCAAATTGGGTTAACTAAGTTAAATTGCCGAATATTGCGGAAATGTAACCTGCAATAATACGTGCATGTCAATTTTCCGGTCACGATTGGAAAATTCGGCAGACTAAATTAACCTGTAGATATTATGCAAAATAAAACGAAAACGTCAATTAAAACATTTTGATATAAGCGTCTCTTTCCGCGCCGACGGAGACGTACTGTACAGGGCAGCCGGCTTTTTCTTCGAGGTACTTAACGTACTTCTGAGCGTTAACGGGCAGATCCTCGAACTTTCTGCAGCCCGAAATATCACAGCTCCAGCCGTCGAAATACTCATAGACGGGCTTTGCCTCGTCAAGCTCCACGCCGAGCGGGAATGTGTCATAGGGCTTGCCGTCCTTATCAACATAGCCTGTGCATACGGGGATCTTGTCAAAGCAGCTGAGCACGTCAAGCTTTGTAACCGCAATGCTTGTGGCACCCTGCATAAGAACACCGTAACGGGAAGCGAGAACATCGAAACCGCCGACTCTTCTGGGTCTGCCTGTTGCCGCGCCGTATTCGCCGCCCGCTTCTCTTAACCTGTCGCCCTCTTCTCCGAACAGCTCACAGGTGTAGGGACCCGCGCCGACACATGAGGAATATGCCTTCATGATGCCGACTACACTGTCAAGCTTCTGTCCGGGGATGCCCGCGCCTATGGGAGCGTATGCCGCTATTGTGGATGAAGATGAAGTGAAGGGATAGATGCCGAAATCTATGTCTCTGAGAGCGCCGAGCTGTGCTTCGAACATAATCGATTTGCCCGCGTTTACGGCGTCTGTGAGATATGTTGTCGTGTCAACTATATAATCCTTGAAGGGCATACCGTATTTCATGAGCCACTCGTACATGTCTTCGGCCTTTATTGCCTCATGCTTGTAGCCGCCGACGATTGTGAGGTTCTTCCACTCGACAATGTCCCTGAGCTTCTGCATGAGAACCTCGGGGTGCTTTAAGTCGCACATTCTGATTGACTTCTTGTAGTACTTGTCGGCGTATACGGGGGCAATGCCGCGGCGTGTTGAGCCGAATTTCTTGTCCGCAAGTCTGTCTTCCTCGAGAATGTCAAGCATTTTGTGATAGGGCATGCAGATGGTAGCCTTGTCGCTTATCTTGAGGTGTTTGGGGTTAATGTCAATTCCGCCGTCTCTGATTTTCTGAACCTCGTTGAAAAGGTGCTCAACGTCAATAACCATGCCGGGGCCCATGACGTTAACGGTTTCGTCTCTGAGAATGCCTGAGGGGAGAAGGTTAAGAATGAACTTGCCCTTTTCGTTTACGACTGTGTGACCGGCGTTGTTGCCGCCCTGATAACGCATGACGATATCAAAGTCACTTGAAAGCAGGTCGACCATACGGCCTTTGCCTTCGTCGCCCCAGTTGATGCCTACAATTGATGTTAACATTGTAAAAACCTCACTTTTTTATTTTAACGAATTTCTAACTTGGGAATGTATTGAAGAGTTGACAGTATCCAGTATCCAGTGGCCAGTAGAAGGAAAACGCTGAAGCGTTTTGAATTATAAGCTACGCAAACGGATAGTTTACCGTTCTAATTCGATTTTAATGTCTGCGAAGCTATATAAATCAAGTCCGCAGGACTTCCGACCTTGCTCCTTGCTCCTTGCTCCTTTTTTGCTTATTGCTAACTGATTTATACTGTTATCTTTACTTCCACCCCAATCAAGTCCTTATTGCTCTCAAGTACGGGTTTTACCTCGTTCTCGATAAAGCTTTCGGTCTGTTCGGGGGCAAGACCCACGAATTTGCGAACGTCCAGAATTCTGTCAAGGTCGTCTTTTGTGAGCATGAAGCGGTCGTCGGCAAGAAGCATGTCTAAAAGGTTGTTGTCTTTGCCTTCAAGCTTCATCTGCTTTGCGACGGTTACGGAATACTCCCTTATCGCTTCGTGCATATCCTGTCTGTCCGCGCCTCTTTTCGCACAGTCCATAAGGATGTTTTCGGTTGCGATGAAGGGGAGCTCCTCGTTAAGATGGCGGCGTGCCATAACGGGATAAACCGAACCGTTTGAAATAACGTTTATAAGAAGCGACAGTATCGAATCGGTCGCGAGAAACGCCTCGGGCAGGCTTATACGCCTGTTCGCGGAGTCGTCAAGGGTACGCTCAAACCACTGTGTTGCCGCCGTAATTGCGGGGTTCATAAGGTCGGAAATAATATATCTCGCAAGGGATGCCATTCTCTCGCTTCTCATGGGATTGCGTTTGTATGCCATTGCGGAAGAGCCTATCTGACCCGACTCGAACGGCTCGTCAAACTCCTTTAAGTGAGAGAGCAGTCTTATATCCGTTGAGAATTTTGTTACACTCTGCGCGATGCCCGAAAGCACCGACAGAACATTGAAATCTATTTTTCTTGTATAGGTCTGACCGGACACTGCCATGCATCTGTCAAAGCCCATTTTCTTTGCTATATGCTGTTCAAGCTCGACTACCTTCTGTTTGTCGCCTTCAAAAAGCTCCAGAAAGCTCGCGCCTGTGCCGGTTGTGCCCTTGCAGCCGAAGAACTTGAGAGAGTCAAGCTGAAAATCGAGCGCTTCAAGGTCCATTATAAGATCCTGACACCACAGTGTCGCGCGCTTGCCTATGGTTGTGGGCTGTGCTGCCTGAAAATGAGTGTAGGCGAGGGTAGGCTCGTCCTTCCATTTATAAGCGAAATCGGACACCGTCTTAATGGCGTTTACAAGCAGCTTTTTGACCTGCCTGAGTCCTTCACGCAGAACAATTATATCGGTGTTGTCGCCGACATAGCAGGAGGTCGCTCCAAGGTGGATTATCGGCTTTGCCTTGGGGCAGGCGTCACCGAAGGTATGCACATGAGCCATGACATCGTGACGAAGCTTTGTTTCGTACTCCTTAGCCTTGTCGTAGTCAATGTCGGTTATGTGAGCCTTCATCTCGTCAATCTGTTCCCGGGAGATATTTTCGATACCGAGCTCCATTTCGCTTTCGGCGAGGGCAACCCAAAGTTTTCTCCAGGTTGAGAACTTGTTGTCGTCGCTGAAAATGAATTTCATTTCATCGCTCGCGTATCTGGTGCAAAGGGGATTTACATAGCTGTTTCTCATC
>CAVFUV010000040.1:0-13391 GCA_963625735.1 bacterium | reverse complement strand
ATTACGAACTTCAAATGTACACTTTTATTATACAGGTCCAATGCATTATGCATTATGCATTCTACATTAAAATTGCCGTCACTGCTCCTTGCTCCTTGCTCCTTGCTCCTTTATAACAAACGTTCCGCTTGCAATTTCTCGGTAAGACAGCTCGCTGTCCTCAAAGATGTACCCCTTCGGCAGCGTTATCTCCCCGTATATTCCCTCGGGTACTTCCGTCTCGAGCGTTATGCCCTTCGCCGTTCTCTGCCATTTTACGGAAATTCTGCCGTATACGCTTATATAGTACGCTTCGGCGTGGGTGAGCTTATCTATGAAGTGCGGACGGATTGCCGCTTCCTTGCAGTCGGTGTTGTACGGGTTTATTTCTATTCCGGCAATACAGTTTATAAACCATGCCGAATAGTCGCCGAAGAAATGATGGTTGAGTGACGGCGGATTGTTGTCCCCGTCCTTTATAAACGCCTCGGGCAGGGAAGTGTGCCCCTGTACAAGAAAATGACCGTATGACGGGAAGTCGGGGCGTGTCAGCATTTCATAGGCGAGATTTTCATAGCCGAAATCGGTAAGCACTCTGAAAATAACACGAGCGCCGATTATTCCGACATCTATGTGATTGTCCGCTTTTTCTATCAGCTTAAGAAGCTTTTTGAATGCCGCCTGCTTTTCGCCCTTGTCAAAAAGGTTGTAGTAAATCGCCGCCGCCTGTGAGGTCTGACAGTTGCCTTTTGCTGTCATTGTGCCGAAATCGATAAGTCTGTTCCTCGCCGCCGCTTTAATTCTGTTCGCAAGATTAAGACAGAAGCTTTTCTGCTCCTCAAGCCCAATCTCGCCGAGCATAAACGCCGCCTTGGTCATATTGTCAATTGTCGCCAAAGAGCTTGTAAGTGCAATGGGGGCCTTGACAGTCGTAACCGGGCACCAGTCCCCGAGACCGAAATCAACAAGTCCGTGTCTGTTGAGATTGCGTGAAATATAATCCGCGTATCTCATGAAATACGGGGCATTGTCTTCGATAATTTTTCTGTCGCCTCTGAGCTTGTATGTAACAAAGGGCAGTTCAAACAGCACGGCATCCCACACAGGACCGTTGCCCCACTTGTAGCCCCATCCGGCTGTGGGGATAATTCCCGGCAGCTGACCGTCCTTTGAAAGTGTCGCGCCGATATTTTCGAGCCACTGAGCATACGCTTCTTCCGGTGCGAAGTTGTATGACATCTGTACGCATGACAGAGCGGCGTCGCCCGTCCAGCCGTTTTTCTCACGGTGCGGGCAGTCGGTGGGGAAGTGATAGAAGTTAGAGCAGTCGGAATTTCTTATTATTCTCTGAAGTGCGTTTGCCGCGTCGTCGGAGCAAGAAAAATCTCCTCTTGCCCATGTGAGTGTTGAGTACGGTGTAAATGTGATTAAATCCTCGGTCGCCTGCTCGTCGTCAAGACCTATTATCAGTGCATAGCGTGCACCGTGGTATGTGAACAGCGGTGAAAATTCCTCTTCGCCTTCTCCGCTTAATATAAAAATATCTCTCTGTGAATAGCCGTTCGGGAAAAAGTTTATGTTGTTGACGCTCAGCTCCCCGTTTTTGTCGAGATACTCGCCAAACTGAATGTCAATCTGCTGACCTTTTCTGCCTTTGATTCTGACGGTTTCAATACCGGCGGTGTTTACGCCGAAATCATAAAGCCGGCCGTTTTTCTCTTTAAGATAAACCTTTGCCGCCTTTTTGGATACATCGTTTCTCGGATGCTCTTTTGCGAATGTGCCTTTTGTGATTTTTACGGCTTTAAGCGGATCTGATATCGGCAGAATCGGCAGAGCGGCAGACAGCTTCTTTTCGCCTCTCGGTGTTTCAAGGGGGATGGCGTCGCACATTTTGCCGTCATCGTAATCGGGCAGAAATACATTTCTGTCAAAAAGTCTGTTGTCAATGTGACAGCCGCATCTTAAGTCGTCGAATGTAATGTGCGAAGGCATGACCTTTACGGTTTCATCCGCTTCGGTTATCGAGGTATCGCCGTTTTCGTCCGTTATTTCAAGCGCGAACGCAAAACGGGGAGCACCCCTGAATGATGCCTTTTCAAAATCCCAGATTTCACCGCCGGGGCAGTTCTGCATGCCGTTTCCGAGGATAACGCACATTGCGTTTCTGCCGTCGGACACGAACGGTGTCAGGTCATATTCATCATAATATACAAAATGGTCGGGATTGGAAATATACGGGGACAAAAGCCCCTTTGTTATGTCTTTGCCGTTTATGTAAAGCTCATAAAAACCTAGCCCGGTTATTGTAAGCTTTGCCGAATCGCCCTTTTTTATTTCAAATGTCTTTCTGAACAACGGGGCGTTAACATGGTGCGTATATGTCGTATAGTCGGTCGTGCCGCCTATAAATTTTGTCGAAATCATATTTTCTCCTCAAATGCTTTTAAGCTCCGGAAAAAGCTCTCCGTTTTTTATCTCGAGTGTCGCATACAGTCCGTTTCTGATGCTGCCGGGGTTCATAAGAAGAAGCTCACCGTCGTCATCCAGGTATTGCAGATGAGTGTGACCGAAAAGGCATACTCTCGCGTTTTTTGATTTCGCGGCAAACGACAGGCTTAAAAGTCCGTTTTTCACATCGAATTTATGACCGTGACAGGTAAAAATCATAACTCCGTCCGCCGGAAACAGACAGCTGTCGGTGCAGTCCCGGCAATAAAAATCCATGTTGCCTCTGTTCTGATAGACAAGCTTGCCCGATGTGTATTCACGGAACAAATCAAGGTCATCCGCACCGTCGCCGCAGTGGACGATTATGTCCGCACTGCGTTCTCTCTGCAATGCCTTTTCAAGAAATGCCGTGCTGCCGTGCGAGTCCGAAACGATTAAAAGCTTCATATTTTCCTCACTGAGTTTCTATTATTGAAATTCTGAGATCGTCATCTGCGGTTACGTTGAATATTTTTTCGCTGACGTAATCGCTGTTTTTGTCAAGCGCAAAGCGGACGGCAACCGTGGTTGTGCCCGTGCCGTGAGCCTGAAAGCAGATTGTCGTTTTTGCCGTTGCGTCGTCATATGTCTGCGACAGAACATCGACAATGTTTTCGTTCTCAACGGTCGCAAACCAGCGGCAGTCGGAGCCGGGGTTGCCGTAGAGCGTAACATATGCCAATATGACGCCGTTTGTAATCTCGGATGCGGTATTCTGCGCGACCTCGGTTGACTGTGTGACTTCTTCTTCGACTGTTTTTGTCTCGTGTGTCTGAAGTGTCAGTGCGCCGTTTACCCACTTGTATGTTGAGCAGTCGTATGTTGTGGCTGAAATTCTGTTTGTCGATTCAACCGTCTGCGTGTCCTTGTTGAATACGGGCGAGGTTATCGCCGCAAGGGGAGCGTAGTAAGAGAATGTCTTCGCGTTCATGTCCCACAGCCAGCAATAGAAATAGCTGTTTACCGTGCCTGCGGAGGACAAGAGACGAAAATCGACATAGCCGTCAAAGTTCATGTCTTCGGTGATAAACTGAATCTGTCCTTCGTTTGAGTCGGGTGAATACCCCTGAGAATCGAGTGTGAATTTTACCGTTCCGAATTCGTCCTTTATCGCTATTGTGTCATCCTGGAACCATACGGTCATTTTACCGTATATTTCGGAAGTAAATTCGCCTATGCGTGTGGCTTTTTCGGAGTCGAATACAAAATTTTTCTTTGCTTCGGTTGTGTTCTCCGTTTTTTCGGTGTCGGCTGTCGTGTCTTCGGTGCCGGTTGTCTCTTCGACTGTGGTTGCCGCAGAGTCAAGAGTTGTTTCTTCCTCTGTCTTTTTGCCGCATGACGAAATACCGAGGGCAATCGCCAGAACGGAAATCAATGCTATGACTTTTCTGAATTTCATGCTGATGTCTCCTTTAGTTTTCGGATGTTGTTTCTGTGTTGTCTGCCGGAGTGCTTTCGGTGTCGTCTTCTGCGGACACACTCTCTTCGGGCTTTTTCGCGGGAGCTTCGTCTAACTTTTTCTTTATGAATTTTGCCGCTTCACTCACACCCAGCATCACTGCCAGAATCGCAACGAATTTGATGTAGTCTTTCATTTTATATTACCTCACTTCTGTTCTGATATATTTTTAAAACAATTTTTTATTTATGTCAACCGTTTGAGAGAATTTTTATCACCTCATACTGAAAATCAGTTAAAATTTTTCTGTCTCTTCCGTTTTTTCGCAAAAATCATGTATAAATCCAAGGCACGCAGTGCCTTCCTTTTCCCCGGTCCCCGGTCCCTGCCCCCCCCGGTCCCTTTTCTTGCCTTGCAAAGATTATCCTCTTGTATTTACGATTTGTCTGTGTTATTATAAAGTATATTTCACAGGGGAGTTTTTTTCTATGGCAGACAGCATTACATTCCGTTCATCCTTCAAGGGATTCAACAGACAAGAGGTTCTTGAATACATTTCAGCTCTTCTCAAAGAAAAAGAAGATTTGTCGGCACAGGTCAATACGCTTACAAAACTCGGGGAGGCTAAAGACTCCGAAATAGCCGAGCTTACAAGACAGCTTAATGTCGAAAAAAGCAAGTGTGACACATGCGATATTGCGAAAAAAGCGGAATCGAGCCTCGGTGCCGCCATGCTTGACGCTAAACGTTTTTCGGATTCGCTTGTAAGTGACGCGAAAGAGCACTGCGCAACCGTTTTTGACGTGGCATCCGTAAAGGCCGATAAGGCTTCCGCAAACGCTCAGACAATAGTCGATGTTGTAAAAGACGCACTCGGAAACTGCAACAACAGCTTTTCGGGGCTTCTGTCAGCACTCTCCGATATTCAGCAGATTCTGTCCGAGTTCGGTGAACAGCTCGAAGAAAATACCGACACCGAGGCAGACGAAGATAATTTTGATGCAAATGCCGAAAATACCGCACCTGTCCCTCCCGAATTTTACGCAAAACCGCAGGTAAGCACGCTCCTTAAACCGACAGCGGAAGAAAAGCCCGCTCCGGTATTCAAAGCTCCCGAGCAGGTTAAAAAGATTGAGTCTTCACCCGTTGTGCCTCAGCCCGAAAAAGTCACAGATCAGAGCGAAGTAAAGGTTATCAAAGAGGATACCTTTGTGCCGTCTCAGACTTTTATTGAACACAAAACCGAAGAAAAAGAGACCGTGTCTCCCGTTTACGAAAAAGAAAATGTTACCGTAACGCCCGAACCCGGCTTTTCGTTTGACGCAAGCGTATTCGACGCCAATGCCGTTTCAGTTGCTCCTGCGGACGAGTTTGTCGATGCGTTCGATGATGCTATCGGCGGAGAGCCGACCCCGGCGTCACCCATTGACGAATTTGACGCTCCCGCACCGTCTGCACCTGTTGACGACATTAAGCCCGGCAATAAAGTCCCCGAATTTGATTTTCCGGAGGACGGCTTTACAATAAAAGTGGATTTAGACGACTGATATGAACAATAATCTTGCTCTTCAACTCAGAAAAAAGGTCATCGAGAAAAAATTCTCGGGACTTAATGATATGCAGCTTCAGGCAGTGACTACCGTAAAGGGGCCGCTGCTTATTCTTGCGGGCGCGGGCAGCGGAAAAACAACCGTTATAGTTAACCGTATAGCCTATCTTATGGAGTACGGCAACGCCTACAACTCCGATAAATTATATGACGGATTTGAAGAAAACCCCGAGGAGCTTTTCAAAAGCTACCTTGACGGCGACTCCTCCGTCTATCCCCGTATCGCCCCGATGCTGAAGGTTGATGCACCGAAGCCGTGGCAGATTCTCGCTATTACATTCACAAACAAGGCGGCAAACGAATTAAAAGAGCGTCTTGTGAAAATGCTCGGTGAGGACGGCAACGAGATATGGGCAAGCACATTCCATTCCGCATGTGTTCGTATTCTTCGAAGGGATGCCGACAGAATAGGTCATTCCTCGCACTTTACGATTTATGATTCAGATGACTCAAAGCGAGTTATGAAGGACTGCCTGCGACAGCTCGGTATTGACGAAAAATTTCTGCCGCTTAAGACTGTTCTCAATGAAATAAGCAAGGCAAAGGATCGCCTTATATCTGCCGAGGATTACCCCAAAACGGGCATTGAACCCGGCAAATTCGACGTGCGTAAAAACGATATCGCGAAGGCGTATGCTCTCTATCAGAAGCTTCTTAAAGATGCCGACGCCATGGACTTTGACGACATTATCGCAAACACCGTGCGTCTTTTCAAAGAAAACGCCGACATTCTCGAATACTATCAGAACAAATTCAGATATGTTATGGTCGATGAGTATCAGGACACTAACCACGCCCAGTTTGTACTTGTAAGCCTTTTGGCGGGGGCGCATCACAATCTGTGTGTCGTGGGTGATGACGACCAGAGTATTTACAGCTTCCGCGGCGCAAATATAGAAAATATTCTCAATTTTGAGGAGCAGAACGAAAACACGCTTGTTATCCGTCTTGAAGAAAATTACCGTTCCACGCAGACAATACTCGATGCCGCAAACGCCGTTATAGCTCATAACTCCGAGCGTAAGGGCAAAAATCTTTGGACTTCAAACGGCAAGGGCGAAAAAATCGAGGTGCGTACATGCCCCACCGACACAGAGGAGGGCATTTTTGTCGCCGATACCGTTATGGATCTTTCATCCGACGGCTACGCTTTTTCGGACTGCGCTGTTTTATACAGAATGAACGCCCAGTCGAATAACATTGAGCGCGCGCTTGTCAAGGCGGGTGTGCCGTACAGAATTATCGGCGGCCACAGATTCTATGACCGCAAAGAAATAAAGGACGCTCTTGCGTATCTTGCCGTTGTGTCAAACCCCAACGACAGCGTTCGTATGCGCCGTATTATAAACGAACCCAAACGCAAAATCGGTGAAACTACCGTAAACAATGTTTTTGAAATTGCGTCAAGACTCGGTGAAAGTCCGTTTAATGTCATGAATATGGCGGATGAATTTAACGCTCTGTCACGCTCCGCATCCAAGCTCAAGCTGTTTGCCGATATGATAAACGGCTTTATCGAAGCGTCCGAAAAAATGACCTTGGCGGAGCTTTTCCGTTATATCATGAATGAATCGGGCTATATTCAGTCTCTCGATGCCGAGCCCGACAAACGAGAGGACCGCATAGCGAACCTTGACGAATTATATTCCACAATTGCAAAATACGAGACCGAAAACGGCACCGACGCTTCTTTGACAGGCTTCTTGGAAGAGGTCGCCCTGCTTTCGGATATTGATAACTACAATGCCGAGGCGGACACAGTTACGCTTATGACGCTCCATGCCGCAAAAGGACTTGAATTCCCGGTCGTTTTTCTTGTCGGAATGGAAAACAATGTCTTTCCGTCACAGCAGTCGCTTTACGGCGGTGAAGGGCTTGAGGAAGAACGCCGTCTTGCATATGTCGGCATAACACGAGCTAAGAAAAAGCTTTATATTCTCAATGCGTACAGCAGAATGCAGTTCGGCAGAACAACCATGAATCCGCCGTCGATTTTCCTTGAAGAAATACCAAAGGAGCTTATAAACAACACCACACCGGCACGGCAGAACGTGTACGGTTCGTTCGGCGCATACGGCTCTTTCGGCGGTTATGTCAAAAATAAAAGCAGATATTTTACACAGAATGCCGAAAAGTATGACAACTCCGGAGCGTCATCGTCATACGCCTCAAATACCTTCGGCGGCACATACAGCTCCGCTTATTCAAAAAACTCCGACACAAAGAAAACAACCTTCGGCGCAATGACCGAAGCTTTGACAGACGACAAAAAAATATCACCGGCTGTGTCTGTTGCAGTCGGCGATACGGTTATTCATAAAAAGTTCGGCAGGGGAATGGTTCTGAATGTAACTCCCCTCGGAAACGACAAGCTTGTTGAAGTCGCGTTTGAATCATGCGGCACAAAGAAGCTTATGGAAAAAGCCGCAAGACTTCAGAAGGAAGACTGATGCTTAATAATTTCCGAATACGGTTGTGTTGCTCAGCCTGAAGTCGGTCGCTTCCTTCTCTTTATCAAATCTGTATATGCTCATTACGAGTCCTATTCCTATATAAATGCAGAGGTTCGATGAACCGCCGGCACTGAAAAACGGAAGTGTAATTCCTATGACGGGCAGAATTTTAAGGCACATGCCGACGTTTATTGTCATCTGTCCCATTATCATTGCCGCCATGCCGTAGCACATAAGCGATGTCGCGCCGTAGCGTGAATGTCTGCCGACGGATACGATTTTTATGCAGATTCCCACAAGCAGACACAGCACCAGAAGACAGCCGATAAAACCGAGTTCTTCACCGATTGCGGTAAAAATCATATCGTTTTCCGCTTCGGGGATGGCGTTTGCCTGCTGAGTGAGTGTGCCGTGAAACAGGCCTTCACCGGTCAGGCCGCCGTTCTTAAGTGCCTTGAGTCCCTGATTCTGCTGATACATAATGTCGCTGTACAAATCGGGGTCAAACAGTCCCAGAATTCTTTCTTTCTGAGTGGAGTCGAAAACAAAATACCACACAGCGGGAGCCGCCGCACATACAGCCGCACCGCCTATTACAAAATATCTGAGCTGCACGCCGGCACAGAATGCCATTACTGCGAAGATTATTATAAATACTATTGCGCTGCCCATGTCGCCCGATATCGCCACAAGCCCTGTCGGAATGAGTGCGTGTATTCCCAAAAACAGAACGTGCTTAAAGCTTGTAAGGCGGTCGCCGATAAGCTCAATATGCATGCCGAGCGTGATTATAAATCCTATTTTCATAAGCTCCGACGGCTGAAAATAGAGTCCCGATGAACCGATTTTAAGCCATGTTTTTGCGTCGGGTCGTTCTGCGGGACCGACACCTATGACAAGCGTCAGAAGCAAAAGCCCCACGCACACCGCACCTATCACAGGGAACATTTTCGTGATGAAATTGTAGTCGATAAACGATATTATGACCGCCATAACAGCGCCTACGCCGACGGCTATAAGCATTGTTCTTGCGTCACGGGAAAGTGCGGCATCCGCATCCTTTTCGGCAAGGGTGGCACTGTAAACCGCCAGAATGCCGTATGCCGACGCGGCAAGACACAGAAACATTAAAAGAAAATCCGTGTCCTTTATCGCTGTTTTTATTGTATTGAATATCTTTGACATCTCAGTCTCCAAAATCTGTATTTTCTGTTTATGCTTTGCTTTTTGAAAGAAATCCGATTTCTCGGTTATCTCACCTGTTGTGAAGCTGTATAATCCAAAACGCTTTAGCGTTTTCCATCTCTGGTCACCGGATACTGACCACTGACCACTGACACCGATTTCTAATTCCTATTTCCCGGTTATCTATTATATATTTTTTTCTCTCTTATTTCAATAGTTCGGAGGACAGACCTTGAAAAAATATTATTCCTCAAGTGAAAAAGAAACATCCGATATTGCCGAAAAAATCTGTGCCGATATCCCTTCCGGCAGTGTTGTCGCTTTTACGGGCGGCATGGGTATGGGCAAAACGGCGTTTGTCAGAGGTGCGTTGAAGTGCTATAATAACACTTCGTTCGTGTGCAGTCCCACTTTTGCCCTTGTTCACGATTACGGCGGCACACCTCATATTTACCATTTTGATATGTACAGAATAACCGATTCAGATGACCTCTACTCCACAGGATTTTTCGATTACATAAACGAAGACAGCATCCTGTTTATCGAGTGGAGTGAGAATATCCGTGAATATCTCCCCGAAAACACGGTGTATATAGATATATCACGGGGCGAAAAAGAGGACGACAGAATTATTTCGGTTGAAGGGGGAGCGTTCTGATGACAGTTCTCGGTATAGATACATCCGCCGTGTCATGCGGTGCGGCAGTCGCAAAAGACGGCAAAATAATTTCCGACAGCTACGTAAATGTGGGGCTTACGCATTCACGTACGCTTATGACGGTGATTGACTCGGCACTTAAAAATGCGGCATTGACATTAAACGATATAGACATTCTCGCGGTCGCCGCAGGTCCCGGGTCGTTTACGGGTATCAGAATAGGCGTCGCCGCCATAAAGGGCATGGCGTTTGATAAAAATATTCCGGTTTACGGTGTGTCAACACTTCACGCACTTGCCTCCGGCGTTATGAGAGAAAACTGCGTTATCTGCCCCGTTATGGACGCACGCTGTTCACAGGTCTATACATCGCTTTTTGAGTTTGACGGCGAAAACACAAACAGAATAACGGATGACGCACCATTAAAGCTTGACGAGCTCGAAGAAATTCTGTCAAAGCAGAAAAAAACAATCGTGTTTGTCGGTGACGGCATTCCGGTTGTAAAAAAATATTTTGCCGAAAAAGACATAAATGCCGAATATTTTTCTTCGGTTTATTCTTATCAGCACGGTTCGGGTGTTGCTTTACTCGCATCGATGCTGTATAATAACGGTGTCAGGCCCATATCGGCAGATGATTTGTTCCCCATCTATCTTCGTCTGTCGCAGGCTGAGCGTGAACGAAACCAAAAGCAAAAAGGAGAAACACAAAATGATAGCAATAGGCAGTGACCATGCGGGCTTTCCGCTTAAGGAAGCCATAAGAAAATATTTTGACGAAGCGGGCATTCAGTACATTGACTGCGGCGCATATGACACTTCATCGTGCGACTATCCATTACAGGCGGAAAAAACCTGCCGGAAGGTAGTGTCGGGCGAGTGCGAAAAAGCGATACTCTGCTGCGGTACGGGTATCGGCATTTCAATGGCCGCAAACAAGGTAAAGGGTATAAGAGCCGCTTGCTGCACCGATTATTTCAGCGCGAAATATACAAGACTTCACAATGACGCAAATGCTCTGTGCCTCGGCGCGAGAGTAATAGGCGAGGGCGCGGCGCTTGAGCTTGTCAAGGTTTTCCTTGAAACGGAGTTTGAGGGCGGCAGACATCAGAGAAGAGTGGACCAGATAACGGCACTCGAAAAAAAGTGTGATTAACTGTTGCAAAACGGTTATTGCGGGTGTATAATTTCAAAAAAGTTACATGTTGCCGTGCGGCGATATATGTATAAAACACAAGGTGAAAGGACAGTTTAAACAATGGGAAACATCACTGTAACAAATCATCCTCTTATTCAGCATAAGCTTTCAATTCTTCGTGACAAGAACACGGCTTCCAAGGATTTCAGAACGCTTATCGGCGAAATAGCCATGCTTATGTGCTACGAAGCAACCCGTGATCTTCAGCTTGAAGAGGTCGAGGTTGAAACACCCGTCGCAGTTGCGAAGGTAAAGCAGCTTGCAGGCAAAAAGCTCGCTATCGTGCCTATCCTCAGAGCAGGTCTCGGCATGGTTGACGGTGTTCTTACACTTATCCCCTCCGCAAGAGTAGGCCATATCGGTCTTTACAGAGATCCCGAAACACTTCAGCCTGTTGAATATTATTGCAAGCTTCCTCATGATATCGAGGATCGTGATGTTATCGTTGTTGACCCCATGTGCGCAACCGGCGGCTCGGCAATCGACGCTATTTCTCTTATAAAGAAGAGAGGCCCCAAGAACATCAAGTTTATGTGTACAATTGCCGCTCCCGAAGGACTCAAGGCTCTTTCGGAGGCACATCCCGATGTTGATATCTACTGTGCCGCACTTGACGATCATCTTAACGAGCACGGCTATATTGTTCCCGGACTCGGCGATGCCGGCGACAGAATTTTCGGCACAAAATAAACAGCAAAGCAGAATAAAAATGCGGATCGGCTCGATGAAGATAAGCCGGTCCGCTTTTTGCTAAAGGAGCAAGGAGCAAGGAGCAAGGAGCAGTTTCGGAAGTCCGTAGGACTTCCTTAGTCACCGGATACCGGATACTGACCACTGACCACTATTTGCTTATTATTCACTTAAAATTCCCGTAACACTGTCGTTATCCGACGATGTTATCAGTACATTTTTGATAAGTCCCGTGAGAGGCGTAAGGCTCGGTACTTTTACGGGAATATAATTTGCCGTGTAGCCGTGCTGTACTCCGTTTTTCGGCGTCTCGAATAATACGGGCATGGTCTTGCCGACATATTCGGAAAGATATTCTTTTCTCAGCTTGTCGCATTCGGTCTGCAGAAAACGGCATCTGCGGTTTTTTTCTTCTGTCGGCACTTGGTCGGGGTATGTGGCGGCAGGTGTGCCCTCTCGCTGTGAGTAGGGGAATACATGCACCTTCATAAAGCCCGTCTTTTTTGCGTATTCAACCGTTTCGAGGAACATTTCTTCTGTCTCCCCGGGGAAGCCCGCGATAATATCGGTAGTCAGTGATACATCGGGGAACGCCTTTTTGAGCTTGTCGCAAAGCTCGGTGTATTCCGCCGCCGTGTAGTGTCTGTTCATACGCTTTAACACGCTGTCACAGCCGCTCTGAAGCGACAGATGAAACTGCGGACAGAATTTTTTCATTTTTCTAAGCCGCTCGATTACTTCGTCTGTTATGTGGTCGGGCTCGAGGGACCCGAGGCGAATACGCTCAATGCCGTCGGTTTTCTCCGCTTCTTCGAGTGCGTCGCATATGTTAAGCCCTATGTCCATTCCGTATGAAGACAGATTTATGCCGACAAAAACAAGCTCTTTGTAGCCGCATTTCGCAAGATTTTCTATCTCGCTCTTTACTTCGTCAAGCGGTTTTGAACGAGAAAAGCCCTTGGATGTCGGAATTATGCAGTATGTGCAGTAGCGGTTGCAGCCATCCTGTATCTTTATGAAAGCCCTTGTGTGGCTCTCAAATTCATGAATGGGTCTGCCGCTGAACTTGTCGTCTTTAAGGTGCGGCAAAACATTGATAAGCCTTTTGTGCGAGTGTGAAAATTCCTCGATAAGTCGGGGCAGATCCGAATTTGTCTTGTTGCCGACAATTATATCCGCGTCGCTTTTGTCAGCCGCTTCACCCGCAAACGCCTGGGCGTAGCACCCCGTAAGCACGATTATGGCATTCGGATGCTCTTTTCTGAGACGTCTTAGCGCCTGACGGGATTTTCTGCTGCTCTCCGCCGTGACTGTGCATGAATTTACGATATAGACATCCGCTTCTTCGGTGTCGCTCACCACGGTGTGCCCGGCGCTTTTCAAAAGCTCGGCAGTCTCCTGTGTTTCATACTGATTGACCTTGCACCCTAACGTATAAAAGGCTATTTTCATAACAAACCTCACAAAATAAAACTCCTTACAGTATACCCCAAACTTTATTTTTATTCAAGTACAATTACGGTATGAGTATTATATTGTGCTTGCAATCCACAACAAAAGCACATATTATGTTTTATTTGATAATTTCGCGAAGCCACTGGCCACCGGATACTGACCACCGGCCACTCATTGCTAACTGCTAATTGCTAATTTGCCTTACAGCATACCGCTACTTCAAGCTCCCACCCCGTATTTTGTTATTATTGTGATAATCCCCGTTCAAATTTAACA
>CAVFUV010000039.1:0-13729 GCA_963625735.1 bacterium | reverse complement strand
TTATAGCACTGTTGTACAACAAGTTCAAGAAATTGAACGCACCGAAAATTTTTTCGTGCATATATTACAATGTTTTAAATACAAGAATGTGCATTTTTCACAAACGAAAAAATATTTCACAGAAAATTTATATATAAAAAGCTTGAATTATACGGGCATATCTCTTATAATGCACTTGATGTGTGTCCGAAAACACAGAAATAATTTAACCTTTTTGGGAGGAAAAAAATATGGACAAGAAACTTCGCATCGGCATTATCGGCTGCGGCGGCATCGCCAACGGCAAGCATATGCCCTCACTCAAGAAATTAAAGAACGTTGAAATGGTTGCATTCTGCGACATTATCGAAGAGAGAGCACAGAAGGCCGCCAAGGACTACGGCACAGAGGACGCTTTTGTATGCACAGATTATAAGGAGCTGCTCAAGGATGAGTCAATCGATATCGTTCATGTCTGCACACCCAACCGTGAGCATTCATTCATCACAATCGACGCTCTGCACGCAGGCAAGCACGTTATGTGCGAAAAGCCCATGGCAAAGACATACGCAGAAGCCAAGGCAATGCTCGAAGCCGCAAAAGAGACCGGCAAGAAGCTTTCAATCGGCTATCAGAACCGTCAGTGCGGCGCAAACCGTTTCGCCAAGGAAGCATGTCTGAACGGCGAGCTCGGCGATATCTATTACGCAAAGGCACTCGCGCTTCGCCGTCGCGGTGTTCCCACATGGGGCGTATTCCTTAATGAAGAAGAGCAGGGCGGCGGTCCCCTTATCGATATCGGCACTCACGCTCTTGACCTTACCCTCTGGATGATGAACAACTACGAGCCCAAGATGGTAGTCGGCAACACATTCAGAAAGCTTGCCGACCAGACAGGCACAGGCAACCCCTGGGCAGACTGGGATCCCGCGGAGTTCACGGTTGAGGACGCGGCATTCGGCTACATCGTAATGAAGAACGGCGCCGTTATCAACCTTGAGTCAAGCTGGGCTCTTAACATCGCGGAGTCGCCCGAAGCTACATTCATGCTCTGCGGCACAAAGGCCGGCATCGACACCCTGGGCGGTCAGGTAAGAATAAACACCGTAAAGCACGGTCAGCAGACAATAGAGGTATCCCCCTGCAAGGCAGGCGGCGTTGCTTTCTATGACGGCAACTCAACGGATCCCTCCGTTCTTGATATGGCACAGTGGATTGACGCTGTCGCAAACGATCACGATCCTTGTGTACTTCCCGAGCAGGCTCTGTGCGTAACACGCATACTTGAGGCTATTTATACATCGGCGAAGACAGGCAAGCCGGTTTATTTTGATGACTGATAAAAAGTGAGCAAGGAGCAAGGAACAATGGAAAAGGGGCCGGGGGCCGGGGACCGGGGACCGGGGAGCTAAGGAAGACACTGCGTGTCTTGGATTGTATATGCTTCGCCTCTGTTTAGAGTGGAGTGTGAAGTGTGGAGTTGCTCTGCCTCTGCATAGCTGTAAGGCATAAATCCCGACTTTCTGCTCACTGTTCCTTGCTCGACGCTCATTTTCTGAAAGGATTTTAATCATATGAAATTTGCAGTACAGCTTTATTCGCTTCGACACCATATGGAGCAGGGCGAGGATCTGCTCGATATACTTAAAAAGGTAAAAGAGATAGGCTTTGACGGCGTTGAATTCGCCGGTTTCTGGGGCTATAACGCGGATACCCTCAAAAAGACGCTTGACGACCTGGGTCTTGTCTGCGTGGGTGCTCATCTCGGCATGGACGACCTCAAGGTCGACAAAGTCGAAGATACAATCAGGTTCATGCAAACACTCGGCGCAAAAACCATGGGCATCGGCGGCGGTCCGACACAGACAGAGGCCGACCTGAGCAATATGCTTGAAATCATGAGCGGTGCACAGAAGGCGGCGGACAAATACGGCATGAAGATATATTTCCATACCCATACCGAGGAATTTCACGCTCCCGCGGATTCCGATAATCCCGCTACAATTTTTGAAAGACTTAAAGAAGTCTGCTATGTACAGGTTGATACATACTGGAGCTTTGTTGCCGGTATTGACAACTATCCGTTCATAACGGCAAACCGTGACAGAATACCTCATCTTCACATAAAAGACGGTATTGACGGTCATCCTATGGCTCTCGGCGAGGGCAATAATGACCTTGCCGCTGTCATAAAGGTTGCAAAGGACACCGATATTGAATGGCTCATACTCGAAAATGACGATCCGGAGCCGGATGGCATTTCGGATATTACGAGGAGTATGGAGTGGATCAAAAAGAACGGCAAATAATTAGCAATTAGCAATTAGCAATTAGCAGTTAGCAATGGTAAGCAGTTGCCGATATACAGTATTCAGTATCCAGTATCCAGTATCCAGTGACCGGTGACTTAGGAAGACACTGCGTGTCTTAGTTTCATACAGCTTCGAAAAAGCCTATTCTGACAAAAAGAAAAGTGACTTAGTGTCTGCGGAGCTTATATAAATCAAGTCCGAAGGACTTCCGACATTGTTAATTATGCATTGTTAATTGTTAATTCTATTCCGCACTGATTACAATTTCTGCGAACGCAGCTTAAGAGTTTATTAAAGAGGTTAACAAAATGAAACTCGGTGTATTTACGACACTTCTGAGCAATCTTCCGTTTGAAGAGGCTCTTAAATATTTTACGTCACTTGGCATTGAGGCGGTTGAAATAGGCTGCGGCGGTTATCCCGGCAACGCCCACGCAAACCCCGATGTGCTTCTTAATGACAACAAGGCTCTTGATGATTTCAAGGAGCTTATCAAAAAGTACAATGTTGAAATTTCGGCTCTGTCGTGCCACTCGAACCCCATTCATCCCAACAAGGACGAGGCTAAAAAAGCTGACGACACAATCAGAAGCACAATTCTTCTGGCGGAAAAGCTGGGACTTCATCAGATAAACACGTTCTCCGGCTGCCCCGGCGATCACCCCGGCGCGAAGTACCCCAACTGGGTTACCTGCCCCTGGCCCGAGGATTTTCTGAAGGTGCTTGACTATCAGTGGAACGATGTGCTTCTCCCCTACTGGGCGGAGCTTGTGAAGTTCGCAAACGATCACGGCGTTAACAAGATTGCGTTTGAGCTTCATCCCGGTTTCTGCGTATATAATACTGACAGCATGCTCAGAATACGCAAGGAGATAGGCAATACTCTCGGTGCGAACTTTGACCCGTCGCACCTTATCTGGCAGGGTATGGAGCCCGTAGCCGTTATCCGCGCATTGGGTGACGCTATTTTCCATGTACACGCAAAGGATACACGCCTTGACAAGTACAATATCGCACGCACAGGCGTTCTCGATACAAAGCCCTATGCGGATGAAATTCACCGTTCATGGATTTTCCGTTCCGTCGGCTATGGCAATGATGAGATTTACTGGAAAGAAATCGTATCAAATCTGCGTCTTGTCGGCTATGACCATGTGCTGTCAATTGAGCATGAGGATTCGCTTATGAGCCAGAATGAAGGGCTTACAAAGGCGGTTGAGATGCTTAAGAGATGCATTATAAAAGAAAATCCCGCTGAGATGTGGTGGGCGTAAAAAAATGAAGCGCACCTTTGGTGCATGAAGCCGCCGTTGGCTATGAAGTCGCCTTTGGCTATGAAAAATGAGCTTCGCGCCGAATGAGTGTACAGTGTGAAGAGTGGAGTGTGGAGTTGGCTTCGCTAAGGGTAAGTTTTTTGCTTGATTGCGGGCTTGTTACGAAAGGCGGGCTTTGCCGTAATACGCTTACGCTTCTTACGGCAAGGCTGCCGCCGTCTCGATGTCCGAGCCGGCGGTGCCCCTTCTCGGCGACAGTCGCAAATGTAATGCAAATCAAAAGCAAAGCTTAATTTTTGCGACCGTCACCTCGTCGGGGCAGCGACTCCCTGCGGTCGTCGCCTTGCCGCTCCTCCGTGCTGACGCACTTCGTCGCGGCTTTGCCTCGCTTCGCTCGCCCCCCACAAGACAAAGCCCCTTTGCCTTGTCTTTTTATTTTTTATTGTTTTTTCGGAGGTATTTATCTTATGCAAACCATTCCCCTGTCCTCTTTTGAGTCGGACGAGCCTATGAGCGAATATGAAATTTACAGCTATGAAGCTTTCCGCAAAAGAATCCGTGATGACCTTCGCACGGTGGACAACGCCGGAATGTCGTTTCTTGACGAAAACAGACTTGATGACTATTTTAACGCCGTTCGACTTGAGCGAAAAAACCTGTCCGACAATGTTTCAAGAGAGGACATATCGGAACTTATGGGCATAACCGTAAACGGCACACTTACTCTTGCCGGAATTATGACCTTTTCAAAATATCCGCAGGCATATTTTCCTCAGCTGTGCATAACTGCGGTGGCGCTTCCCGGTACTCAGCACGGCACGACAGGTACAGACGGCGAACGCTTTATTGACAACAGACGGATAACCGGAGCAATTCCCGATATGCTCGAAGAAGCCGTTGAATTTGTCCGTATAAACAGCAGAACAAAAACAATTATCGACGATATGGGCAGACGCACCGACAAACCCGAATATCCCATAAAAGCCGTTCGTGAAGCTATTCTTAACGCCCTTGTTCACAGAGATTACAGCATCCACACCAAAAATGTGCCTATAAGAATAGAAATGTACCGTGACAGAATGGAAATAACAAACAGCGGCGGTCTTTACGGCAAAATTTCAATTAATTCTCTCGGCAAGGTCCGCCCCGACACAAGAAACGCGGCACTCGCAAATATGCTTGAGCTTCTGCATATAACCGAAAACAGATATTCCGGTATTCCGACAATAAGAAGCGAAATGCAGAAAGCGGGACTGCCCGAACCGATTTTTTCCGTTGTTCACGGCAAATTTAAGATTATACTCAAAAACGCCTTTTATCAGAATGAAGCAAATCTTACCGATGAAGTTCTTGAATTTTGCTCGACACCCAGAAGCAGAGCGGAGATAACCGAATTTATCGGCAAATCCAAAAATTATATAATGTCGCAGATTATTAATCCGCTTGTCGAATACGGCAAACTGAGACTTACCCTGCCCGACAAGCCCAAAAGTCCGCTTCAGAAATTTGTCAGAATATAAAGAAGTTTCCGACTTCCATGTCGAAAAGTCCCCGATTTTACGAAGTTTCCGACCAGAAAGTCGGAAACTTTTTTGTTTTCTTCATTTTTTCCACAAAATTTTCTTTTCTCACATAAAAAACAAGTGCAAATTATTGAAATTTGCAAAAAGTTATGGTATCATAAATTATGTATCAGTATAAATATACTCTTGTCACGCCTGCATATCGGGCGGGAAAGGATGAAACGACATGAAAAGAACAAAACTCGTTTTCAGAAAGGCACTGTCAATGCTGCTTTGCGCCTTGCTTGTCTTAAGCACGGTCGCGATAGGTATAGTGTCGCCGGGCTCACTTCTTACGGTTGCGAATGCCGCCGAGGACGTGGGTCAGCTGGCGTTTTACGCGCCCGAGGCTGTGTATCTGTACCCCAATGTCACATCGTGGACATCGGAAACAGCTACTCCGTTCCAGTATTTTATCACAAACACGGTAAATACTTCGGACATATACTCGTCATCCGCTTTAACGCCGAATTCAGGCACGGCGACAAGCGACACGATATATTTTGCGTACAGCAAGATAAAGAGCGGCACAACGCCCTCTCTTAAATATCAGTGGATTGACAAGAGCGGCAATGTCATTTCATCGGACGAAGCCGCTATAAATCTCGCCGGCGTAAAAAAAGGAGCCGACACCACAACAACCATGACCGCAACAGATTCCTATTATACCGTCGCGGTCAAAAGAGATGATTCAAAATCACCCTCTCTGGCGGCAGCCGTCACAGGCTGTTATATCCGCTGGATTGCGTCCTATGTCGACGCGACAGACGGTCAGACAAAAGAAGCGTATGCGTATACATATGTCTATAAGCCGAATGTACGCAGTGTCAGCGGTGCGGCGAAAATGGAAAATGACTGTGGTGACAACTCAAATGCAGCCACTCTTACATGGCTTACAGGTATTCACAGCATAAATGCCGCAAGCTCCCGCTATGCACGATACGGCACAACAAGCAGCGGTATAACCGGTCTGGCTCCGTTTTTGAGCAGCGAAAACACAGCGTATATCGGAGGCTCTTCCGTGTCCGGAATCCAGGGCAACGTAGGCGGAATGTACGCCGTTTTTGCATCAACAGATAAAACAAAAGCATATTTCAAGGCAAATCAAAGCGAGAGCACTGTAGACAACAACTGGCCCGGCGACTGGTCTACAACGAATGAATCAGATGCTCACTTTGATATTAAATCTGCTGATCAAAAAGAATCTACAGAAGGTGCAAATTGGACTAACGATAGTTACAACTACCTTAATCTCCTTGTATCATCACAGGGTATAGTAAATGTTGACACGAGCCGTTATTCAAATCTGAACCAGATACCGAACCTTGCTGTCGGAATGATGGTCACTGACAACAAACACTGTGACAACGGTGCATGGATTATAGGAGATTACACCGGAGTTTCGGATTACAGATCTTCCGATAACGGTCATAACAAAAACAGCGGCACAAATATTCAGAACAGATACAACAAGCTTAATTCACAGACTGTTTTTGCCAGCAACGGTGCATATGAAAGCTATAACAGCACGGCAAACGCCGAGGGTATAAAATATGCCGGCACATGGAACAAGGCAATTTCATCAAACTCGGCAACCTATTCGTTCAAGTCAATATATATGAACTCCGACTCCGACAGGTCGCTTGTTTCATCTGTAATTGATCTTACGGTTACCACTACAAACAAATCCTCCCTGCGCCAGAAAATCGCCGAAATCAACTCCAAAACCGCCATACTCGGCTTCAGAAACGGCAATTTAGACAGCCGTTATTATGACACATCCGACGCCACATGGACAGCATTCAAAGACGCCTACAACGCCGCATGGATGGGTCTTACCGTTGTTGATGAGAGCGTTGACACCTCAAAGCTTATTTCAAATCTTGAATCAGCCGCAAATGCACTCAAGGTTAAGGTTACTCTCAACCCCAACTACGGTGCGGTTTCGTCAAGCTACAAGTCATTCACGGTCGGTCTTAACAACTATGTTGAATATAATGTTTCCGAGTTCGGCACATTTACACGCAAGGGCTATACCTTCATGGGCTGGAGCGATAATTCCTCTGCCACATCCGGCACAACTTCGGGCAATATGAAGGTCGGCGCTTATTACAGAACCTACTACGCCACATGGTCGCTCGACAACTACACTGCGACTTTCAAGGCGCTCACCTACGGCAAAATCGGCGACAACGCAGTCGGGCAGGATTTGACCGTAAATTATAATGTAGAAACGGGCATAACAATTCCGGCAACATACAGCCGCTCATACTATACATTTAACGATAACTGGAAGGTTATAAGCACCACAACAGGCGACTGGTCTGTCGGCAATCTGTTCGCACCCGGTGTCACAACCGACACAGGCAAAATAGGCAACATTGTCTTAGAACCCGCTACAACTCCCATTACATACACTGCGGACTACGATGCCGCAGGCGGCAGTGAGGTTGTAAACGGCGACGCTTCACGCTCCTATAATATCGAGAGCACACACTCACTGCCCACATCCGTTCGTGAGGGCTACACACTTGTCGGCTGGGACGTAACATATACCGATGACGCTTCCTGCTGGGAATCGGGCAAATCCTACCCCGCAGGCACATCCTTTAACGGCAAGCACGGCAATGTCTCGTTCAAGGCGAACTGGCAGACACTTACTTCGACAATTACAATCAAAACGGCAGACGGCGAGAGCTACACCGGCAACAAGACATTAAGCTACGCTTACGCCTCAACCCTTCAGGTTAACACCGCAACCAGGAACGGCTATACATTCAAGGGCTGGAAGGTAACAGGCTCAGCGGCAAACTCCGACGGCAAATGCACATGGGTCATAGGTGAAACATTCACATTGCAGGACGGCGACACCACCGTCAGCATCCCCGGCGGACGCCTCGGCGACTGCACACTTGAACCGATTTGGGAGAAGGTTACATACACAATAACCTTCAACTCCAACGGCGGCACGGTTATCTCTTCAAAAACATATACAATCGAAGACACCGTTGCACTCGCCTCCCCTGTCAAGGACGGCTACACATTCAGAAACTGGAGCGTTTCAGTTCACGACACAGCCGACAACTGGACGGCGACAAGCTACGCCGGCGGCGGCAGCGTTTCGGGAATGTACGGTAATGTTACTCTCATAGCGAACTATGACGAAAAGGCATTCACAATCACCCTTAACGCAGACGGCGGCACGGTTTCACAGTCAACAGTAACATACAAGATAAGCAACTCGGCTACTCTTCCTCAGCCCACAAAGACAGGCTACGATTTCAGTGGCTGGGTCGTAACAGCCGCAGACTCCTCCGCATGGAAAACAGGCGATGTCTATACAGAATCAATCCCCGGCGGCAAGTTCGGCAATGTGACACTCAAAGCCACATGGACGGCTAAAAAATACACAATCACATTCTCCGACGGTGTCGACAGTGTTGAATACTCAATCGAAGACACCGTAACACTGCCCTCAGTCGCAAAAACAGGCTATGACTTCGCGAAATGGACTGTCACATCCTCACAGGGCAACTGGACAGACGGCAAGGAGTACGCCGCAAACGATACAGTCACCGGCATGTACGGCGATGTCATTATGACAGCCGGATTTACTCCGATTTCATACTCTTACACATATCTCAACACCGACGGCTCAACCTACGGCGGCGGCACATACACAATAGAGGATACACTGACTCCCCCGTCCGACTACACGGCGGCAGGCTACATTTTCAACGGCTGGCGTGTCGAGCAGAATGACATAGGCTCATGGACAGTCGGCAACATTATCGCCCCCGGCGACTCGGCAGCAACTGGCAACTATGGCGATGTTGCATTCAAGCCCGAGCTTGAAGCGAGAGAGTATACTGCCTCTTTCTCCGCAAACGGCGGTATGTCAACTCCCGATATCACATACACAATCGAGAGCGAAGACAAGGTTCTGCCCGCAACCACAAGAACAGGCTATGACTTCCTCGGCTGGAAGATAACATCCGGCAATGACACAAACTGGGATACTTCAAAGGTTTACGCAGCAGGTACATCAATGAAGGGCTTCTATGGCAATGTAACATTTGAGGCACAGTGGAAGGCACAGAACGTAAATATCACATTCGTAATGGGCGACAGGCAGGAAGTTGTGACATCCCCCTACGACAGCGAAACACCCAACGTTCCGGCATCAATCTATTGTCCCGACGACGCACAGTATACATACACATTCGATCACTGGGAGCCGGCCCTTACAAAGGTAAGCACTCCCGCGACATACACGGCTGTATACACAAAGACAGTCAAAAGCTACACAATCACATGGAAGGTGCAGACAGTTGAGGACGACACTTCAAGCGTTGTCACAACGACAAGCACCGCGGCGTACGGCGACACACCCGCTTATCCCGACGGTGTTCCGTCACAGACTTCATCCGATATAAGCGATCACGAGATGCGTTTTGACTCGTGGACACCCGAAATAAAAACGGTAACCGGTGCGGCTACATACACGGCGGTGTTCAAGACGGTTCTTCAGCCGCAGACAGTCAACTGGTACAACGGCACAACACTTCTCGCGTCCGAAAGCTGGGGTGTCGGCGACACACCGAGCTGGGCAGGCACAACACCCACAAAGGCGGATGAAAACGGCTTCAAGTTCGTGTTCAGGGGCTGGTCAACAACAGACGGCGGCGAGGTTTCCGACCCCGTTACCGTAACGGCGGCTCACGGCGAATATAACTACTATGCCGTATTCGAAAAGCAGGAGCAGACCTATACTCTTACATTCAACGCAAACGGCGGCACACTTGACGAAAACACAGGCGAATACACATTCTCCGAGAGCGGAGCGGAAGCCACATTCCCCATGCCGACAAAGACAGGCTACACCTTCGGCGGCTGGAAGCTCGTTTCCACCGACGGCACATGGGTTGACAACACAATAAGCGCGGACGGACTTTATGCCGGCAACACCGTTTATGTTGTTGAGTACTGGGGCAACGCGGCGTTTGAGGCACAGTGGACACCCACACAGTACACTCTTAAATTTGAGGGCACGGGCGTTTCCGTTGACTCACTCACATACACAATCGAAAGCGATTCCACACTTCCCACAGCCGAAAAGACAGGTTATGAACATACAGGCTGGCTTGTAAGCGTCGGCGACGGCAACTGGATTCAGGGCACGGTTGTGGCAACTGACAAATCCCTTACAGGTGAATACGGCAACGCAACATTCACTCCCGTTTATAAAGCAAAGACCTATACAATAACATGGGTCAGCGGAGAATATACACAGACCTCCGAATACACCTACGGCGCGTCAATCTACCGTCTTGAGCCTGTCGCAAAGCAGGGCTACACGGCGGACTGGAACAGCGAAGTCCCGGCGACAATGCCCGCGGAGGACATTACATTCACGGCCGTTTATACTCCCGTAACATACTATTTAAGACTCAATCTTAACGGCGGCACGGGTGCTGAGAGCTTTGAGTACTCATCCGAGACCGACACCGTACTTCCCACACCCACACGTTCCGGCGCTCAGTTCCTCGGCTGGAAGGTAACATCCACCGCCGGCAACTGGACACAGAATTCACTTCTTCCGGGCGGCACATCCATAAAGGGCAAATACGGCAACACAACTCTTACCGCACAGTGGAAGCTTGACTCCTTCGCAGTAACATGGGTCGCTGGCGACACGACAAAGGTCACACACTGGTATTACGGCATGACACCGTCCTATGACGGCACACCGTACAAATCCCCCGATGAAAGCTATTCATATGTATTCAGCGGATGGGACAAAGAGATTACACCCGTAACGGGCGACGTAACATACACGGCTCTGTTTGACAGGACCGCACGTGAATATACGGTTATATGGAACGTTGACGGCGCGGAAACAAAGCAGACATATCATTACGGCGACACGCTTGTATGTCCGTTTGACACCGACCCCGTAAGAATTTCAACAAGCGAATATGACTTCATTTTCGAGGGCTGGACACCGGCGACACAGGCAACCGTAACAGACGACGTTGTCTATACGGCGGAGTTCAGAGTATTCACAAAGCTTCTTGGTCTCTCGCTCAACAAGAGCGCGCTGTTCCTGAATATCGACGAATCCGAAGGCCTGTCGGCAGAGATTTATCCGTCAACGGCATCCGTAAAGGACGTTATCTGGAGTTCGTCAAATGCGGACGTTGCGAAGGTTGATGAAGTCGGCAAGGTTACGGCTGTAAACGCCGGCATGGCGATTGTATCCGTAGCAAGCGCGGACGGAGCATTCAAATCATACTGCGTTGTCACCGTTTCGCCCAAGACCACAACTTATGTTGAAATCACGGCAAACGGCGTATCAACAACAAATGTTATCGGCTCGTCCATTCAGCTTTACGCGACAGTCAAGCCCGACGACGCCACCGACCGCACATACCGCTGGACATCCGACAACCCCGGCATTGCATCCGTTGACGATTACGGCATGGTACGCTTCAATTCCAAGGGTACAACAACAATTCACGTTGTGACAACCGACGGCTACGCACAGGGCAGCATTGAAGTAACCGCAACCGAAGTCGAAACCGAACAGCAGGTCGAAAAGACATACGCTGTCAGATTCCTGAATCTTGCCTGTGACATAATCGTATGTGACGAATACGGCAACGAGCATACATTCAAGTCTAACGAAGTTCTTATAGTTCCCGAAGGCGGCTCGATAACGTTCTATCCGACACATCCTTACTACATCATATGCAACGGCGTAACGCTTGAGCAGGATGCGGAATACACAATCTCGAACATTCAGCAGAACTATATGATAGCTTCCTCCAAGGCCGAGGTCATCACACCCGACGACGGCGACGATGACGCAAAGACATTCATTCAGAAGCTGCAGGAGTTCTTCAGAAAGATTGTTCAGTTCTTCAGAAATCTTTTTAAGCACTAAGGCAAAATAAAAGAAGGCTTTGGCTCATAACGGGTCAAGGCCTTCTTTTTGATATTGACATTTTCTTTTTTGCAAGCTATAATATAAATGAATTTATTATAAGTTCATTTATAATAATTCAGTTTATAATAGAAGGAAAATATTTATGAAATTCATCGGCAGAAAAAGCGAGCTTAATACGCTCGAGAATGAATACGCACGCTCCGGCGGCTTTGTTGTGGTCTACGGCAGACGCAGAGTCGGCAAAACCACTCTTATAAAAGAATTTATCAAAGACAAGACCGCTTTTTATTTTCTTGCGACAGAAGAAACCGAAAGTCAGAGCATCAGCCGCTTTTCGGGTGTAATCGCCCGCACAACAGACAATATTTATCTTAAAAATGCGAATTTTACCGACTGGCTTGACCTTTTCCGCATTGTATCGGAATATAAACCCGATGAAAAAAAGGTGCTTGTCATAGATGAGTTTCCTTATCTTGTAAAAACAGATCCCGCTTTTCCGTCAATACTTCAGAACGCATGGGATGAAATTCTGAAAGACGCAAATGTAATGCTCATTTTGTCCGGCTCGCTTATAAGCATGATGCAAAAACACGCTCTGTCATATGACAGTCCGCTTTACGGTCGCAGAACGGCACAGATCCGTCTGCTGCCGCTGTCTTTTACCGAGGTTTATTCCGAACAGAGTCTTACTTTTGAAGAGGCTGTCGAACAATACGCGGTGACGGGCGGAGTTCCGAAATATCTTGAATTTTTCTCCGACAGCAGACCGTTTGAAGAACAGCTTGTATCCGCCGTATTTTCAAAAAACGGATTTTTATACGAAGAGCCGAATTTTCTGCTGAAAAGTGAAGCACTGACAGCCGTAAATTATTTTTCGGTTATAAGGGCAATTGCGGACGGAAACCATAAATTGGGAAAAATCGCGGGTGTACTGGGGCAGGAATCTTTTTCTCTTACACCGTATCTTTCGACACTGACTGATCTGGGCTTTATCGAAAAGCGGACACCGATAACAGAACAAAACCCCGAAAAATCACGCAAAGGACTTTATTTTATCTCCGATAATTTTATACGATTCTGGTTCAGATATGTTTATCCGTACAAGGGCGAACTGGAGCTTGAAAATGTTCAGACAGTTTTTGATGAAATGAACAAGGATTTCAGAAAGAATTTTGTCGCCTTCACTTACGAAGACATATGCAGAAATATTTTCTCGGAATTATGCAGACAAAAAGAAATATCTTTTGTTCCGTCGAAAATCGGATCATATTGGCTCAATGATCTTGACTCCGACACCGAGATAGATGTTATGGCAGTTGACAACAAGAACAGGCTTCTTTTTGCGGGTGAGTGCAAATATCACGAAAAGCCGATTGACGCGAATGTCTGTTTTAATCTTAAAAAGAAAATCGAAAACAACACCGACATAAAAAAAAGATATCCCGGATATAAAATAATTTACGGAATATTCTCAAAAAGCAATTTCACCGACCGCCTTAAAGACACGGCAGATAAAAACGAAAATATTCTGCTGATAAATGAAAATTATTTGATTAAATAAACACAATAAGCCAAAACTTATCAGAAACTTGTTATTAAAATATTTTAGTAACAAGTTTTTTATTTTCCGTCATCTGCCCCTATGTATAATCT
>CAVFUV010000038.1:0-13799 GCA_963625735.1 bacterium | reverse complement strand
AAAGTTAATGTTTCCGACGCTCGTCTTGCCCTTCGTGCCGCAGTAAAGCTTGATACACTCACGGGCGTGTACGAAATTGCCGCAAAGGTCGGGCACGACCAAATCAGCGTTTCCGAAGCACGTCTTATCCTCCGTGCCGCCGTTAAACTCGATAACCCCAAAGACTGGCTTAAATAATCCAACATAAAAAAACGGGAGACTGCCCACCACGGACAGCCTCCTGTTTTTTTAATATTAACCTCTTGCGAAGCTTTATAAATCCAAGGCACGCAGTGCCTTCCGAAATACTAATTGCTAACTGCTAATTGCTAATTGTTAATTGTTCGTGTCAGTTGTTTTCAATAAGCTTAACAAGCTCTTCCTTCGGCATAAGCCCGACAGCTGACTTGACCGGTTTGCCGTTTTTTATGACTACAAATGTAGGTATGCTCACAACGCCGAATATGCCCGCAAGGGTCGGCTCGTCGTCGACGTTTACCTTGCCTACCTTTATTTTGCCCTCATATTCATTTGCGATTTCTTCTACAATGGGAGAAGCCATCATGCACGGCCCGCACCATGTTGCCCAGAAATCGAGAAGCACGAGCTTTTCGGACTTTAGCACTTCCGCCTGAAAATTTTCGGCAGTGACTGTAATTTCAGCCATGATATTACCTTCTTTCGGTTACTTTGATTTGTAATAAAGCATGCAGTGGCAGAAGCCTTCAAAATCGGGGTCGGCTATCTGCTCCCTGAACTCTTTGCACATACATTTTGTGTCTTCGGTGCGTTCAAGGCGACAGGGACAGTATCCGCCTTTTTGTTTTAAGCCCTCTTTAACTGCATCGGCAACTGTTTTGTTTGGGTTTTCTGTAATTTCCATAATGATTTTGTTTCTTTGAGATAATTCTCGGGAAATAGGGTGTGTGGGAAGCCGTCATGCATGTAACTATGTTCATTTAGCGAAGCAACTCCACTCTCCACACTCAAAACTCCACACTCACTGAAGCAACTCCACACTCCACACTCAAAACTCCACACTCACTGAAGCAACTCCACTCTCCGCACTCCAAACTCCGCACTCACTGAAGCAACTCCACTCTCCACACTCCAAACTCCGCACTCACTGAAGCAACTCCACTCTCCACACTCAAAACTCCACACTCACTGAAGCTCCTTGCTCACTGTCTCCATTCTCTCTCCTCTTCTCTTCATCAGCTCTTCATTTATCGGAACAAGCTTTTTCTTTGAAAGGGGATAGATGCAGGTGAGAATAAGTATAAGCGTATAAACAACCGCGGGGACTATCGTGCAGATTCTGTAAATATTATGCCCGACACTGCCTTTTTCGGTTGATACGACATTTTTCACGGAGTCGGAATAGCCTGTATGCTTAAGCAGCTGCATTCCGCCGGAGTCCGCGATTGTCTGCCCTAACTTTCTTGCGAATGTGTATACGGCATATATCGCGCTCTCGTTCTTTACGCCTGTTTTAAGCTCCTGATAGTCTATGCAGTCCATAACTATTGCCCAGTTCGTTATGCTCATAAACGAGTATCCGAAGCCCGTCAGAGCCTGCATTGTGAAGTACACGCCCTTGCCGGGTAAAAATACGGCGTTGAAAATGCTTGCAAGCGATGCTATCACAAGACCGAATGTGCAAAGCTCCTTCTTGCCGAATTTTTCGACAAGCTTCGGCATAAACAGTATAAGTGCCGCCATGGGAGCATATGTGCAGAGTGTGTTTATAATCGAAAGATTTGAATTTCCGAAATAGTTCTTGAAGAGATACTGATTAAACGAGCCGTACTGAAGCAGACCGCTTATAAGTATGCCCGAAATCATTACCGTCATAAACGGAACACTCTTAAACAGCGAGCCGTATGTGAGCTTTATGTCTATCTTCTTCTTTTCGGTTGAAATCGGCTCCGTTACACGCTCTCTTGTTGACTTGTAGCAGAAGAAGTACGATATCATCGAGAACAGCGAGAAGGCGACAGCCAATATAAACGCTCTGTTGCCGTCGAATGCCGACACGGTTTCTCCAGCTTCGTTTATCGTCTTTTTGTATATGATAAGCTGACCTAAAAGCTGAACGGGAGCACCGCCGACACCGCCGCCGATTGAACGGAAGGTCGACAGAAGCGTTCTGCCCTTGGGGTCATCCGTAATGACTGACGCCAAGGAACCGTAGGGAATGTTCATACCCGTGTAGAGCATTCCGAATGCCGTATATGAGATATACGCGAAAATGAGAAGCACAATATAGTTGTCAACCATCTTGTGCATATTCATAAAGCACAGCATGCACGAAAGCGTCAGCGGAATTGCCACCACTTTAATATAGGGGCGGAATTTGCCCTCGGGCTTTGCTCTGCGTGCGTCAACGATAAGCCCCCACAGCGGGTCGTTAATGGCGTCCCACAGTCTTGTTATGAGGAACAGCACGGTAATGTCGTTCATTACACGCTCACGTGCCGCCTCTGTCTGCATAAAGCCGGCAAAAAGCGAGTCGGTATAGAATACCTTAAGATATGTCGATACAAACGTAAGCACCAGAAGGTTGCCTATGTCGCCGAACATGTAGCCGATGCCTTCTTTTATACCAATCGCGTTGGGGTGTCTCGGCAGGGCGTTTGACGTCGTGGATGAGTTTTTCTTTTTCGGCATACTGTCCTCCGTTTAGAAATCAAGCTTTGAAAGCTGATTTTTGGTGCATACTATATATTTGTTGCTGTCGTAATTGTCAAGCTTTATTGCGACTCTCAATATTGAGCGAGCGTCGTATACATCGATTGAATGGCTGTCGTCAACGTCAATCAGAACTCTCTCGAAAGCGGAGGGGGAGTCAAGGCGTACAACCGCTCTAAGTGCCAGACGGGCATCCTTAACGGACACCTTTCCGTCTTGGTCAACGTCGCCTCTGAGGGCTTTAAGACGGTTGTTGTATATGGCGTATGAATCAACGACTGTTGTTTTGCCGTCAATAACTTCATATGTGTCTATCGTAAGTGTGCCGTCGGATGTTCTTATCAGCGTGAACATATTTTTGCCGCCGCTGACACTTTCGAAAATATCCGCCTTTGTGACGTTTTCATTGCCGACTGTGCTGCCGCCGTTGCCGCCGTTAATGTAGACAGTGCCGTTAGGGTCAACCAGAGCCGTGTATGTCTTTGAATTCGCCTTGACTGTGGTTGTCTCGGCGTTTGCTGTCGCTGTGCCGTTGTTTATAAGTTTTGTTCTGGCATATGTTCCGCTGCCGCTTGAAAGAACAAGATCGACACCGTATTTTGTCGCATACTCGTTTAACTGCTTGCTGAGATTTGTAACGTTTCCGTTTTCGTCATAGCATGAAGCGTGCATCAGAATGACCGTCCACTGCGCCGTTGAATTAAGCTTCAGGTCAAGGTTAAGCCAATTGCACTGTGCGGATGAAAGCGTGCCGTCCTTGTTTGTGTCGTTGGTGTTGAGAACAACAAAGTGAATGTCGTCACGGTCAAATGAATAATAGCCGCCTGTCTTGTTTTCGTCGGTCTCTTCCGTTTCGAATGCGGCATTAAAGTAACGCATTGCACCTGCTTCACAGATGTCTCTGTCGCCTGCGGCATAAGCCACACTGAGTGATGTAAGAGTATCCCTCGCACTGTTAAGAGCCATGTTCCACTGGTCGTCGTTGCCGCTTATCGTTACGCTGTCGCCGCCTAAAAGGAGCATTTCGGCGTTTCCGGCTTTCGCCCGGGCCGCACTCAGAGTGTCTGCCCAATTGCTGTAATCGGCCTTTGTCGTGCCCGCAATATCCGTCATGAATATGAATGAGCCATTCGAGTCGCCGCCTGTCTTTAACGTGCATTCCTCGCTCCAGAAGCCCTTTGATGCGTCGCCGATTCTGTATTTGTATGTTGTGTTTTCTTTAAGTCCCGAAACGGTGATATAGTGGCGTACGCCGTCTCTTGTCCACGGCAGAATGCCGAAGTTGCCGAAATCGTAGCCGTAGCCGCCGTATGTCGTCTCTTTGCTTGATGCCTCCACACCGGTTGTTGTTGGGGTGCCGGTAAATTCGGCGTTCTCTTCGACAATTTCTATATCCGTGCCTGTTACGCTGTATTTTGTAAGCCAGCTCAGACGATACTCGGTTTCGTTCTTGCCCTGCATTACGGTTATGTCGCTCGGCAGCTGTTTGTCGTCAACCGTGGGCGTCACCTTAACGGCACCGGAGTATGTATATGTTACATCCCAGTCCCTGTCTTCATCGTACAGAATATCGTTAAGCAGGGTCTGAAGTTGCTGAGCCATCGCTTCCTTGCCCGAAGTGCCTATGTACTTGTCATAGAAGAACTTTGCGACTTCGTCAACGGATGAACCGTACTTTATTTTGCCTGTCTCAAGAACAAGCTTTGCTATATTCGCAATTGAAATTGTCTTGTCCGAATGAATTTTTTCGGTGAATTTCTCAATGAACGAACCGAAGTTCAGAAGCATATCGGAGTAAGAAAACTCGGTTGTGTCAATATTAAGATCGTTGTATGCGTCATAAGCCGAAACAGTGAGGAAGAAGAACAGCTGAATAAATCCGAGAACATATTTTACTTCCTCGTCTGCGGAACTGAAGGAATCAAGGTGAATTATAATATTGCTCAGAATATCTTCAACAACAAGATTGTCCACGGCCTTTTCGAGTACGACGTCAAACAGTCTGTCGATAAATTCGCCCGAACCGACATTCTTGAGAACATCCCGCATAAACAGATCGTCGGAGATATTATCCTCTTCGTTGCCGACATACATGTACACAAGAACCGAGAAGAAAACATCCTCAAGTGTGCCGGGTTCTGTTTCGTCGCCGAAGCCGTATGGGTCGATAAACTTCGTGCAGGGAAGGTCCGACATCTGCATCGAGAGAATTTCACCGAACAGAGTCTTAAGCTTTGAATAAAGCTCGGCGGGCTTATTTATGTACTGCGTCATAATCTGCTCGTCAATGTCGCCGAGGAAGTTCATGATTGTCTCGACAACCTCAAACGGCATTTCCTTTGAAATCTGTGCGCGAACGGAGCTTATAAACACCTTTATGTACGGCTTGAGTTTTTCGAGAACCGCATTCACGGTCGCGTTGCCGGTTGTAATGTTATCCGCGGCCCCGTTAATAAGATTATTAAGCGTATCGCGAATATCGATATCAAGCTTTTCTTCGACAAACGAAACAATGCTGCCCTTTTTCTGAATATCCGAAATTGTGTCGCCGAGCATGTTCTTGAACATTCTCAGAAGATATTCCGCACCGTCGCCGTTGCCCATCTGCTTGTTAAATCCGGCTGTCTCACGGTATGTTTTCGCATAGGGAATATTTGTGTCGCCATTTACAATCTGCTGTGCGTCGTCGCAGTCTATCATGTCAAATGTCGCGTTTATCGTGCCGTCACCGTCACGATCAAACTTTGTCTCACGGTATGCAAACGGGAACTGCGTAAGAGTGGGCGTGATTATCGAATACATCGGCTCTCCGCTGTCGGAGTAGGTTATATCTATGTCGCTTACGTGCTGATGACCGCTGAAGGTATAGTTTATGCCGTTGTCCGCCAGTGTTTCCTGAAGCTTATATGCATCATCGATTACAAAGCCCTGAAGAAGATATTCATGCATATAGTTTATGCCGGACATATTCCAGTGGGTGACAAGCAGGGGAGTTTCGTTGTTGTCAACTGCGTCTTTGGCTTCCGATATAATCCAGTTGAGAAGCTCATCCGAAAAACATCCGGCTGTCTCGTGCTCGTCCTCCCCGGACTCGGTGTTGTAGTGGGTATATTTGCCGCCGTCCGCGACTATAAGACGATAGCCGCCGTCAAGCTTCTGCGAATAAGACAGTGCGCCGTCCTCGCCGCTCGTGAAGTCCTTAAACTGATGATAAGCGTCACTGAAGCCGAAGTCCTTATAAATTTCATAGAACTCCTGCGGTGTCGTTGTTCTTGCCGCCGTCTTAAGTCCGTTTTCGGTCGTGAACTGCGAAGCCTTGGAGTTATTTATGTCATGGTTGCCGTTTGTTACGAAAATCTGCAGTCCGCTCTCTTCTTCGAGCTTATGGAGCTTTTCGGCAAGCTTTACATGACCCTCATATTCGCCGTTTGTTGTAAGGTCGCCGTTAAGCACAACATACTTAAGCCCCTTTGCTTTCGCGTCACGGACCAAAGATGCAAATGCGGCGTCAACTATCGAATCCATGTCTTCATAGGAAATGTTAGCACCCTGAAGATAGGTATAGAAAGCGTCGCTCTTGTATTTCGCAAGTGTGGAAGGGTAGTAGTGAATATCCGATACGGTAGCAAGAAGAAGCTCCCCGGAATTCCCCTTTATCTGTTTTGCAAGACTTATCGGCGCCACGGTGAACAGCATGCACACGGCTAAAAGCACCGACATGATTTTTTTTGCGGCAGAAGCGTTTGTCATCAGAGATTACCTCCAAAAGAATTGTATACACAACTGATTTTAATATATTTTTTACATATTGTAAAGACATAAAAAAGTGTTTTTTGTTTTTATGAATAATTCCCCTTGTACAACGGCGGAAAAGAGTGAAAAAATTTCCATATTTGCCGCTCTTGTTTACGGCACTTTTGCACATATTAGATAATATTAATTTTTCGCTTGCAAAAATATGCGGGCGTATGTATAATATTATCGGTTAGGTTCAAAAGCCGTACTGTCGACATTACGGCGGCGGCTTTATCCGTATATTCTGAAAGGAGTTTTTCCAATGAACTATTCACGCGAAGTAGAAAACATGTGCGTAGTCGCCAAGGGTCCCAAGCACGGTCCCGCTCCCATCCCCGAAGAGGGCAAATGGATAATGGCAAAGGAAATCAAGGATATTTCCGGCTATACTCACGGTGTGGGCTGGTGCGCACCTCAGCAGGGTGCCTGCAAGCTTTCACTTAACATCAAAAACGGCATAATCGAAGAGGCTCTTGTTGAGACAATCGGCTGCTCGGGTATGACTCATTCCGCTGCTATGGCGGCAGAAATTCTTCCCGGCAAAACCGTTCTCGAGATGCTCAACACCGACCTTGTATGCGATGCTATCAACACCGCCGCAAGAGAGCTCTTCCTCCAGATAGTTTACGGCAGAAGCCAGTCCGCTTTCTCCGATGACGGTCTTGTTATCGGCGCAGGCATGGAAGACCTCGGCAAGGGCGCACGCTCAATGGTCGGCACAATGTACGGCACAAAAGAAAAGGGCGTTCGTTATCTTGAAATGACAGAGGGCTACTGCACAAGAATGGCTCTTGACGAAGACGATCAGGTTATCGGCTATGAGTTCGTATCTCTCGGCAAGATGACCGACTTCATCAAGAAGGGCGACGATCCCACAACAGCTTACAACAAGTCAATCGGCCACTACGGCAGATTTAATCCCGAAGACGGTGCGGTCAAGTACATTGACCCCCGTAAAGACTGATAAGGAGGTAACGAATAATGGCTCAGTTTGAAGGTTATGAAAGACGTGAGGCAAAAATCCTCGGCGTTCTTAAAGAATACGGTATCTCCTCAATAGACGAATGCAAGGCTATCTGCGACGAGAAGGGCATTGACCCCTACACAATCGTCCAGGAGACTCAGCCCATCTGCTTCGAAAACGCAAAGTGGGCATACACAGTAGGTTGTGCTATCGCCATAAAGAAGGGCTGCAAGAAGGCCGCCGACGCCGCTGCCGCAATAGGCATCGGTCTTCAGGCATTCTGCATTCCCGGTTCCGTTGCCGAAAACCGCAAGGTAGGGCTCGGTCACGGCAACCTCGGCGCAATGCTTCTCTCCGACTCAACAGAGTGCTTCTGCTTCCTTGCAGGTCACGAATCCTTCGCGGCAGCTGAGGGTGCTATCAAAATCGCTCTTAATGCCAATAAGGTTCGTACAAATCCCCTTCGCGTTATCCTTAACGGTCTCGGCAAGGATGCCGCTATGATTATCTCCCGTATCAACGGCTTCACATATGTTGAGACGGAGTTTGATCCCTATTCGGAAGAAGTAAAGGTTGTTTACGAGAAGCCCTATTCAAAGGGACCCCGTGCGGACGTTAAGTGCTACGGCGCAGACAACGTTCCCGAAGGTGTTGCTATAATGAAGCTCGAGAAGGTCGGCGTTTCCATCACAGGCAACTCCACCAACCCCACCCGCTTCCAGCATCCCGTTGCGGGCACATACAAGAAATGGTGCAACGAGAACGGCGTTAAGTACTTCTCCGTTGCTTCCGGCGGCGGCACAGGCAGAACGCTTCATCCCGACAATATGGCAGCAGGTCCCTCCAGCTACGGCATGACCGATACAATGGGACGTATGCATTCCGACGCTCAGTTCGCAGGTTCTTCATCGGTTCCCGCACACGTTGAAATGATGGGTCTTATCGGTATGGGCAACAACCCCATGGTAGGCGCTACGGTTGCATGCGCTGTTGCAGTTGAAGAAGCAAGCAAGTAAGCTTTACTGATACAAAACAAATTTTACTGTTAAAAACCGCCCGGGGTAATAAAAAGCCCTGAGCGGTTTTGTGTTAGTATATTTCTTTGTCCGTCTGTCCGGGAATCGGTTATTTCTCCTGAATTTCCTTTGCCGTTATGTGTTCAATCGTGATTTCATACATCTGCACACCGGCGCCGGCCTTTGTCATTTCTTCGTTCACGGAATTTTCATCCGGATAATATTTCGCCGCGAGTTCTTTTAGCGCTTTGAGTGTTTTGTCGCTCTGCTCCGGCAGACTGCATCTGCCGAAAATGACAACGCTTGTTAAAAACGGTGCCCATGCCTCTTTTTTAATCTGCTCTTTGCCGTACACGGTAAAGCAGACCTTGTCGCATTTTTTTATCGATTCGTTCTTGTGTCCGAACCTTGAACCGTGAATATATATTTTGTTTTCTTTTTCGTCAAAAAGAAAGTTTACCGGCACGGCATAAGGGTAGCCGTCGTCGCCGTTGACCGCCAGCACGCCACGCCGCTCTGTCTTCAGAAGCGTATACGCCGCCGCCGGATCTCTTTCCTTTTCTTTTCGTCTTATCGGTCGAAACATAACTTTCCTCTTTCTGTCAGTGCGCCCTTAACCGAGTACGGACTTTTGTGCCGGGTGAACAAGCACAGCGAATAGGTTAAGGGCGTACAGTGTGGAGTTTGGAGTGTGGAGAGTGGAGTTGCTTCGCAAAAGATAAACCTGCCGCAGAAAAATAAGTTAAATGTCAGCGAAGCTTATAAATCCAAGTCCGCAGGACTTCCTCTGTTACCGTCCACCGGCCACCGTCCACTGGATACTGGATACTGACCACTCCACATTCCACTTTTCACACTCCACACTTATTTCCTCGGTTTTCCGCTGTAAACCGGGAAGATATTATATTTCTCGTAATCCGTAAAGTGAACCTTTTTGAGTGTCTCCATATCTTCATCGGAAATCACAAAATCAACATCGGCATTGTTTTTGAGGTGCTCGACGCTCTTTGATTTGGGCAGTGATACAGTGCCAAGCTGCAGTGTATAGCGAACACAGAGCTGCGCGCCCGTTACGCCGTATTTTTCGGACATGGCAATGACTTCCGGGTTCTTGAGCGCAATGCTGTGACCGATAGGGGAGTACGCTTCAACAAGAATGTCATGTGCGTTGCAGTAGTCAACAAGCGGCATGTCCGTTCTGCCTATGTGCAGAAGAATCTGATTTATCATCGGCTTAATTTCGCATGAGGGCAAGAGGCTGTCCAGGTCGTCAACAAGGAAGTTTGACACGCCTATGCTCTTAACCTTGCCTGCCTTGTATGCATCCTCAAGTGCACGCCATACGTTTTTGTTCTCTTCAAAATAACGCTTTTCAACGCGAAATTCATTCCACGGCTGAGGGGAGTGAATTATGATAAGATCGAGATAATCAAGCTCCATTCTTTCAAGTGACTCGTCAATCGACTTTGCCGCCGCTTCATATGTCTTATGCTCGGCTTCTACCTTACTTGTAATAAAAATATCGTCACGCGCGATGCCGCTTTTGCGAATGCCTTCGCCGACACCTCTCTCGTTATGATAAGACTGCGCCGTGTCAATATGACGGTAACCTATTTCAATCGCGTTTTTTACGACTTCGGCAACCTTGTCGTCGTCAATATGCCATGTGCCTGCACCGAGCTTCGGTATTCTGACACCGTTTGACATTGTGTATGTTTCGTTGAAAATCATGCTTTTTCCTCCGTATCATTCCATATTTCTTTTGCCATGCGGAATACCGCCCACGCTTTCGGCCAACCGCAATAGAATGCGGCGTGCGTAACTATCTCGGCGATCTCCTCTTTAGTAATACCATTTTTTTTGGCTGTTGTCAAATGGTACTTAAAGCTGTCGTCAATAAGTCCCTGTGCCATAAGTGCCGTAACGGTAACAAGCGAGCGGTCACGAAGGGATAATTTATCTTCTCTGCTCCACACCTCACCGAAAAGAACATCATCGTTAAGCTCCGCGAATTTGGGGGCAAACTCGCCTAAAGCGTCACGCCCCGCTGTCTGTTTTATTGCCATGTTTTTATACTCCTTTACAGATTATTGTATTCTTCGTCAGATACCGCTTCGCACCACTCGGTTTCGCAGTTTTCGCCGGGTACTTCAATTGCGATATGTGAAAACCAGCTGTCTTTTTTTGCTCCGTGCCAGTGTTTTACATTTGCGGGAATCATAATGACACTGCCTTCAGTCAGGCTGACAGCATCTTTTCCTTCCTCCTGATACCATCCTTCGCCCGCGGTACATATGAGCATCTGTCCGCCGCCGCTTGTCGCGTGATGAATATGCCGGTTGTTGCGGCATCCCGGTTCAAATGTAACATTCGCCGCAAACAGTCCGCACTTCGGGTCTGTCAGCGGATTAAGATAGGAATTGCCGATAAAAAATCTGGCATAGCTGTCATTCGGCACACCTGTCTTAAACATATTCGCTTTTTCGAACGCATCTCTGTTTTCGTATTTCATAATAATGCAGCTCCTTTTTTATATTGACAGCACGGCAAATTGATTGTATACTGTCACATGAAGTTCAATCTAAGTCTACCACTTAAAGTATACTTTAAGTCAACAGTTTTTTTTAGTTTATATCTTCAGGCAAGCTTGAGGGGGAAGAGTGGAGTTTGGAGGGTGGAGTGTGGAGTTGGCTTCGCAAAAGACGAAGCTTTACAATCCAAGACACGAAGTGTCTTCCTTAGTTCCCCGGTCCCCGACCCCCGGCATCTGACCCCTGATTGTTTTTGTTAAAAATTAAGAATGAGGTAAAATCATGGTCTACACCATCGGCGACACCGCCAAAAAACTCGGCATTTCAGCGTCAACTCTCCGCTATTACGACAAAGAGGGTCTTCTGCCCTTTGTTGAGCGTTCTAACGGCGGCATTCGTATGTTCAAGGAGTCCGATATTGAATGGCTTAAAATTATCGGCTGTATGAAAAAAGCCGGAATGCCAATTAAGGACATAAAAAAGTATATCGATTTGTCTTTGCAGGGTGACGACACAATTTCAGAACGCCTTGAGCTGTTCCGCACTCAGCGTGACAAGCTCCAAAAACAGATGGAGGAATTACAGCATACCCTTCTCACGGTCGAATACAAATGCTGGTATTACGAAAAAGCCGAAACCTACGGCACAACCGGCTTAATGCAGACAATGCACGCAGATGAAATCCCCGAAAAATTCCGTGCCATCCGCGAAGAACTCAAAAATAATCAATAAAACAATAAGCTTCGACAGTGCCACCCACCGCCGAAGCTTTATTTTTTACCGTTTTGCAATTTGCGAAGCCTTACATAATTCAAGACACGCAGTGTCTTCCTTAGTTTTCCCGACCCCTGACTCCCGGTCCCCGGTCCCTTTCATTGCTAATTGCTAACTGCTAATTGCTAATTATTTCCCTGCCCATAATACGCATTCTCCCCGTGCTTCCTAAGATAATGCTTATCCAGCAGCTCCTGCTGCATTCTTGTCTGTCCGGGGTTTAACTGCAGTGAGTGGAAATTCATAAAAGCCACTTCTTCAAGCACAACGGCGTTGTGTACGGCTTCCATAGCGTCCTTGCCCCACGCAAACGGTCCGTGGCTCTGAACAAGAACAGCGGGGACGGCGGCAGGGTCAATGTTTTTGAATGTCTCAACAATAACATTGCCTGTCTCTTTTTCGTATTCACCGGCAATTTCTTCGGGTGTCATTTTGCGTGTGCAGGGAATTTCACCGTAAAAATAGTCGCCGTGTGTTGTGCCGAGCGGCATTATCCCAATACCCGCCTCGGCAAAGCTTGTCGCCTGGCGTGAATGGGTATGCACTATTCCTCCGCATTTCGGGAACGCCTTATAAAGCACCAGATGAGTGGGGGTATCGCTTGACGGCTTATATCTGCCGTCTTTTATATTGCCGTCTAAATCCACAACAACCATGTCGTCCGCTGTCATGGTTTCGTACGGCACACCCGACGGCTTTATCACAACAAGCCCCGTCTGCCTGTCTATCGCCGAAACATTGCCCCATGTGAATGTCACAAGACCGTATTTCGGCAGAAGCATATTAGCTTCGTACACCTGCTTTTTAAGCTGTTCGAGCATTACAGCACCTCCGTTGCCATTCTTTCGAGCGGCAGAGCCTTTTTGTAAGCGGCGAGAAATCTGTCAAAGCCCTCGCAGTCGTCCTTGTCGGCTGTCAGAGTAACGGACTTTGCACCTGCGAAAACATCGTTGTCAAGAAAATCGGGGAGAGTTTTGTCGTTGGAGTTAAGTCTGAATGAAGCTAAGAGCGCCATGCCGTAAGGACCGCCTTCGCCTGCGGTCTCCATTACCGATACCGGTGCGCCGACAGCGGCTGACAGCAGTCTCTGACCGACCTCGGGAGTTTTGAAAAATCCGCCGTGGCCGTAGAGCTTGTCAATTTCAACATGCTCTTCGTTTGTCAGTATGTCAAGCCCCAATTTAAGTGTCGCGAGAGTTGACAGAAGCAGAGTTCTTGTAAAATTGGAGAGTGTCATTTTGGCGTTCTGAGTTCTCATGAACATCGGTCTGCCCGAATCGAGATCCGTTATGCCTTCGCCCGACAGATAGTTGAAGTTCATAAGACCGCCGCAGTCCTTGTCGCCCTCAAGAGCTTTGAAATAAAGCAGGTCATAGAGCTTGCCCTTGTTTATTTCAATTCCGGCGGCTGAGGCGAACTCCGCAAAAAGCTTTACCCATGCGTCAATGTCGCCTGTGCAGTTGTTGCAGTGAACCATGGCAACGGGAGCACCGTCGGGAGTGGTAACCATATCTATTTCACGGTGAACGCCGAGCGGCTTGTCAACGACAACCATGGCAAAATCGGACGTGCCTGCCGAAACGTTGCCCGTCTTTACACGGACGGAATTTGTTGCGACCATGCCTGTGCCGGCATCGCCTTCGGGCGGACACATGGGAATGTCGTACTCAAATTCACCTGTGGGGTCAAGAAGCAACGCACCCTCTTTAGTAAGGCTTCCGGCGTCGTCACCTGCCGCCATAACCTTGGGCAGAATGTCGGTAAGCCTGATGCCCGTGAGCTTATAGAACTTTTCGAGCATCTCGGCGTTGTAGTCGATTTTTTCGCTGTCAATCGGGAACATACCGGACGCTTCACCGACACCCATAACGTGCCTGCCGGTAAGACGCATATGAAAATATCCCGCAAGTGTTGTAAGGTACTTTATATTCTTAACATGCTCTTCACCGTTTAATATGGTCTGATAAAGATGAGCGATTGACCATCTCTGCGGAATGTTAAAGCCGAATAAATCGGAGAGCTTTTCGGCGGCTTCACCTGTCATGGTGT
>CAVFUV010000037.1:0-14055 GCA_963625735.1 bacterium | reverse complement strand
TGAATGATTTTTGGCGTAGCGACTAATGAGGACCGGCGGCAGCGGTCCGACAACCGAAAATTTTAATGAGAGCGGCGGATGTCACAAACTCGTTTGTGACGTAGCAAGCGGACATTATTCCGACGCGGCACACGTCGAACCGCAAACATTCACAGGATGTTTGCTATCGCTTCGCGATTTCGACTTTCGAGCCTCGTTTTTTCTTCTAAAAAAATTCAGACCATCTCAACCGCCCACCAATGTATAGAGGTAGGGACGAGGCTCGCCCGCTTATCGCACCTGCCGGTGCGGCGGCACGCACACGTCGAACCGCAAACATTCACAGGATGTTTGCTATCGCTTCGCGATTTCGACTTTCGAGCCTCGTTTTTTCTTCTAAAAAAATTCAGACCATCCTTTGGGGATGGTCTGAATTTTTTTGGAGCGGATGACGAGGCTCGAACTCGCTACCTCCACCTTGGCAAGGTGGCGCTCTACCGGATGAGCTACATCCGCATGTGCTCTCTTCGCAACGTATATCATTATACACGGCGAAAAGGGCTGTGTCAAGAACTTTTTTTCTTACATTCCCCTTAATTCGGCTGTCTGCACCTTGCCTTCAACAGCCCTCAGCATTGCGTTCATTTTCTCTTCGCTTGCGGCGTGTGATGACAGCTCCGACAGTATTCCGGAGTCCTTGAACGCCTGCAGAAAATACCGTTTCGCTCCCTTTATAATCTCGCCGATTTCGGATATGTCGTCGACCGTGTGAAACTCATCGACAACCGTTGTGCGGAACTCATAATCAACTCCGCTTGCCATAATCAGATCTATGCTCTCACCGAACGGAGTAAAAACAGCATTCTCAACACCCGAAGTCATTGCGTATTTTGACGGCGTGTTCTTTATATCCATCGCGATATAATCGACAAGTCCCGACGATATTATGTGCATCAGTCTTTCGGGGAACGCACCGTTTGTATCAAGCTTTACGGCAAAGCCGCTGTCTTTTATTCTCTTAAGAAAATCTTCTAAGTCCGGCTGCAGAAGCGGCTCTCCGCCCGTAACCGCCACACCGTCCAGGAGTCCGTGACGCTTTGACAGAAATTCGAAAATTTCATCCGTCGATATACCCTCTTCCCCCGTGGGGTCAAGCACAAGCGGAACATTATGACAGAACGGGCATCTTAAATTGCATCCGCCCGTAAATACCGTGCAGGCGGTATGCCCCGGAAAATCAAGCAATGTTAACTTTTGCAGGCCCTGAATGTTCATTAAGATACCCTTCGTCCGAAAATTTTATTTTAATCTTTTGTCAAGCTTTGCGGCAAGGTGTGTACCGATGCTCTGGAACACCTGAACCATAAGCACAAGCAGAATAACCGCAAGAAGCATTATAGCGTATTTATATCTGTAATAGCCGTAGTTCATGGCAATTTTGCCGAGACCGCCGCCGCCGATAACGCCGCTCATTGCGCTGTATCCCAGAATCGTTGTAATCGCTATCGTGATATTCGATATAAGCGACGGAACACTTTCGGGAATCATAACCTTTGTTATAATCTGCATAGGCGATGCACCCATACTCTGTGCCGCTTCGATAAGATTATGGTCAACCTCACGAAGGCTTGTTTCAATCAGTCTTGCGACAAACGGAAACGCGGCGATAACAAGCGGAACAATTGATGCCGTTGTGCCGACTGCAGTGCCGACTATCGCACGTGCCAGCGGGAACGCCATAACCATCAGAAGCAGAAAAGGCACCGAACGCAGTATGTTTATAATCGCATTGAGTATTCTCATAAGCCATGACGGCAGAGGCAATACTCCGTTTTTGTCGCCCGCAACAAGCAATACGCCGAGGGGCAGACCGATTACAAGAGAGAACAGAGTTGAGACTACGGTGACATAGAATGTCTCCCAGAAGCCCATCAGGAATTCGCTTTTTACTACTTCCCATGCCTGAATCCAGGCATCGGCCGTAAACAGACTTTCGTACATCAGTCACGCACCTCCTCAACCGCGATATCCGGAACGTTCTTAAGAAATTCCATGGCCTTTTTTACTTCCTCGTCGCCGCCGGGAATACCGAGAAGCATATTTCCGTATGCCATGCCGCCGATGGTCTTTGTGGAAGCCGCCATAATATTCGCGCACACGCCTATTTCGAGAGCCATTCTTGCTATCATGGGAGTGCCTGCCGCATCGGCGCCGTTATATACAACTCTGATGCGTCTTTCGTCCGAGAAGCTTTCGACAACCGTTTCGTCATAGCCCTCCGGGAACACCAGTCTTCGCGCCGCCTGTGATTTGGGTGCGGAGAAAATCTCTTTTACAGTGCCTTCTTCCGCAACTTCGCCGTTATCAAGAATTGCGACTCTGCCGCAGATTTCTTCGACAACGCTCATCTGATGAGTGATAACAATAACAGTGATGCCCGTTTTTATGTTGATTTCTTTGATAAGCTGCAAAATCGAATGTGTCGTTTTGGGGTCAAGGGCGCTTGTGGCCTCATCGCACAAAAGCACCTTCGGATTTGTCGCCAGGGCACGTGCGATTGCGATTCTCTGCTGCTGACCGCCCGAGAGCTGAACGGGATAGGCATTGGCTTTATCGGGTAAACCGACAATTTCGAGCAGCTCCTTTGCGCGTTTTTCGGCATCGGATTTCTTAACGCCCGCAAGCTCCATGGGGAAGCAGATATTTTTAAGGCAGGTTCTCTGCATAAGCAGGTTAAAGCCCTGAAATATCATTGTAATGCCTCTGCGAGCCTCTCTCAGCTGTTTTGCGGAGAGAGAGCCGATATCTGTGCCGTCAATAAGTACCTGCCCGACTGTGGGTCGCTCAAGCATATTTATACAGCGTACAAGTGTGCTTTTGCCCGCGCCCGACATACCGATTATGCCGTATATTTCGCCGTCGTTAATTGTGAGGTTGACGTCTTTGAGCGCGTGAACCTCTCCGTCGGCTGTATTGAAGGTCTTTGACAGTCCGCTTATCTGAATCATATGTTATCACTTCCGGATTTAGTCTGTAAGTTCGTTTGCCGTAAATTTAATTTCCGCCGCCGAAAGAAAACTCCGACAGCGGAAATTTCAAATTGTTATTGTACTATTATTTTGTGATTGCGTCAAGAGTAGTCTGCTTGCCGCCGTAGATGCCCATGGGCTCAACGTGAATAGCCGCAACGCTTACAAGGTTTGTGCCGTTCTCTTCATTGAAGTTGTCAAGATAGGGAGCATGCTGGAAATAGTTTGCGTCAACTTCACCGGAATCAACAACCTTGTTGGGGATGATGTAGTCGGTGTACTCCTGAATGTCAAGAGTAATATCTTTCTCGGCAAGGATTTCTTTTGCGATTGCGAGAATCTCGGCATGAGGAGCGGGAGAAGCGGCAACGGTGATTGTTGTGCCCTTCAGTGAATCGTAGTCAACGGATGAATCAAAACCGTCTGTGGGATTTTCAACAACGCTTACAACAGAGCCGTTATACTTTTCGGAAATATAATCGGCAACCTTCTGACTTTCGAGAGCGGCTTTAAGAGCAAGTGTCTTTGCCGTGGTCTCGTTGCCCGCTTTAACAGCGAGAATGTTTGCGTAAGCGGATGCGGAGCCTTCCTGTGACAGAGCCTGAGTTTTGGGATCGATGCCGGCGTCAATAGCGTAGTTTGAGTTGATTACGGCATAATCGACATCCTGGAGAAGGTTGGGAAGCTGTGCGGCCTCTGCCTCTTTGAACTCAATGTTGTGGGGATTTTCTTCAATGTCAAGTACGGTTGCGGTGATGCCTGCGCCGTCCTTAAGGGTGATAACACCGAGAGAGTCAAGGAGCATAAGAGCTCTTGCTTCGTTTGTGGTGTCATTGGGAACGGCGATCACGATTTTTTCGGCGGACGTGTCGGCGTTTGCACTGTCTGTCGTGTCATTGGTTGAACCTGAGCATGATGCGAATGCGAAGATAGAGGTAATTGCGAGTGCGAGGGCAAGGATTGTTACGAGTGTCTTTTTCATAATTAAAGACTCCTTTAAAAAATTTTTCGGAATTCAGAATGCCGGGCATAAAAAACGGGACCTGTTAATCTAACAAGTCCCACATGCTGCGTTTTGAAATTCCGTTAAATCCGTTCGGACACAGGAAAACGGACGACGGCGCAGCTGCGGGAGCCTGTCATCATGCACATGCACATTATTCCGGTTGCGGTAAAGCGTGTTGTCATGGCTTTGTTTTCCTTTCCTCTGGATTTGTTGAAGACATGATACCACACCGCACACCGGTCGTCAATACAAATTTATGACAAATAACAGGTTTTTTATACGGGCGTTTTTGTAAAACTTACCAAGTTGGTATGCAAATAGATTATAACAAACAGGAACTTTTTCTTACTGTTTCTGTTGTCTGAAATCAATGCAGACAAACCGTCACTTTTCGGAGGGAGTTTTGGATTTTTTGTTTTGATTTTCCTGAAAAAAATCACTTATTGTCTGTCATCGCGTTTATGATGCCGTCGATATTTTTATCCGTAAGATAACCGGACGGCAATCTGTTTTTTGATGCGGAATAGCTTAAATTCGGTCTGTCCTCTGTTTCATTTACAAGCAGGGCGGTGAAAAATCTCTCCCAGCTGAAATATTCTCCGCTTTCAATAAAATCGACCGGTGTCTTAAGAATCTGACGGACATTGTCGTTGTTATCGAAAATTTCGGATTTAAGGATAAGCCATTCGAAGCTTTCGGGCAAAAACAGATCAACCTTTTTATCGGAGACATTTATAAAACGGATAAGCTCACGAATTTCGGAGCCGAATGCCGCGGCGTCGGCGATAATAAGAATATTTTGTCCGTCACATTTTTCCAGTGTATTTACTATATTGCTTTTTCCGAAGGCGGATACACATTCGGCGTTCAGATTCCGGGCGGCTTTCGCAAAGAAAATATAACCGGATTTTGAATCTTCCGTTATGATTAAATCATACTTTTTCTTTGTTATATCTTTAGTTCCGACATTCCCGTAAATTTTTTCGATTTTGGGCAGACGGTCATTTTTGACTATTTTCTTTATGCTGTCAACACTGTAAGAAATCTGCGGCAGGTCTTCTCTTGTTATCAGTACATAATAGTTGTCCGTGTTTCGCACGGCTTCGGCAAATTCATGCGTCGGCACAAATTTTGTGCTTTCTTCGATGAACACGACACTGCTCTTTATGTTTTCAAGCTGATAGAGCCAGTTCACACCCTCAAGCACGACACACGGTCTGTCGCATCTGATTGTCACGCCGCTGTTTTTGCCTTCAAGGGAATATGCCCTGACCATATTTATCAGCTTTGTTTTTCCCGTGCCGCTGTCACCGGTTATCACCGTAACGTTTCTTTCAAGCTCAAGTCGGAATGTAATATGTCTGTTTTTGGCGGAAAAAGAAATTTTACCCTTCATTATTTCCACCTCTCAGATATTTATGGGCGAGAAGTATATACTCTTTAGGGTCGGTAATAACCCTGCGTCTTCTGTCGTTTATCACTTTTATCGCAAAATTTTCGCCGAAGTCCATTGCGTGGTGCAGGGTGACTTTTATATCCCTGTCGGACACAAGCTCCAGAATATATTTTGCGCAGTTGTCTCCGCAGTTTGAAATATTAAAAATTTTGTTCGGGAAATTTTTTATAAGAAGAAGCGTTTTTACACCGGCGGACAGCTCATTGGAAGTGAATGTGCCGAATATTTCATTCTGAATGACATCGGGGGCTATTACTTCGGAGTCGTCGATATCTTTGATTATTCTTTTGGCAAAGTCATCCGTTACCCAGTTTTTATCGTACTGATTTTCGTAAAACATTGCGGTGTTGTACACCTCATCTTTACATGAACCGAAGTACACCTTTAACATGAATATTCCTCACTTCTTAATTGACGGTTTTGTCAGCCTGTACGACTTGTATCGAAAATTCGCCGCACTGATTTTATCAGAAAAGTCCGACTATTTCGCCGTTTTCGTCAACGTCAATGTTTTCGGCGGCGGGGCGTCTGGGGAGACCCGGCATGGTCATTACGTCACCGGTCAGAACTACGATAAATCCCGCGCCGGTTGCCGGGCGAACGCTTTTTACGTTAACGGTGAAATGCTCGGGTGCGCCCAGAAGCGTGGGGTCATCCGAAAAGCTGTACTGCGTTTTGGCTATGCACACGGGCAGGCCCGAGAGCCCCTGCTCTTTTAGTGTCTTTATCTGTTTTTGTGCGGCGGGGGAGATATTTATGCCGACGGCACCGTATATTCTTTTTGCGACGGTTTCAATTTTTTCTTCAATGGAAATATCAAGCGGATAGCAGAAATCAAATTCGCCCTTTTCCTCATCGCACAGACGGACAACCTCTTTCGCGAGTGCTTCGCCGCCCCTGCCGCCTTCAGCCCATACGGTCGACAGAACCGTGTTTACGCCGAGAGCACAGCATTTATCTGTAACGGCTTCGATCTCGGCATCGGTATCCGTCGGGAATCTGTTGACGGCGACGACACACGGAAGCTTATATACATTTTTGATATTCGAAACATGGCGGAGAAGATTGGGAAGTCCCTTTTCGAGAGCGTCGAGATTTTCTCCGTTAAGTTCATTCTTGTTAAGCCCGCCGTGCATTTTAAGCGCGCGAACGGTAGCGACTATGACAACGGCATCGGGGACAAGACCGGACGCACGGCATTTGAGATCGAGAAATTTTTCGGCACCGAGATCCGCACCGAAACCTGCTTCCGTAACGGCATAGTCGCCGAGCATAAGAGCCGTTTTGGTAGCGAGAACGGAGTTGCATCCGTGCGCGATATTGGCAAACGGGCCGCCGTGAACAAGTGCGGGAGTGCCTTCGAGCGTCTGCACAAGATTTGGCTTTAACGCATCCTTAAGCAGTGCGGTCATTGCCCCTGCAGCCTTTATGTCACGGCAGAAAACAGGCTTGCTATCACGGGTGTAGGCGACTGTCATATTGCCGAGGCGTTCCTTTAAGTCTGAAAGAGAATCCGCAAGGCACAGCACCGCCATAACCTCGCTTGCGACCGTAATGTCAAAGCCGTCCTCTCTCGGAACGCCGTTCGCGTTGCCGCCGAGACCGTCCACAACATGACGCAGCTGGCGGTCGTTCATATCGACGCATCTTTTCCATGTAATGCGGCACGGGTCGATATCAAGCTCGTTGCCCTGTTTTATGTGGTTGTCTATCATCGCCGCGAGCAGATTGTTTGCCGCGCCTATTGCGTGAAAATCCCCGGTAAAATGGAGATTGATATCCTCCATCGGAATAACCTGGGCATATCCGCCACCTGCCGCGCCGCCCTTTATGCCGAAAACGGGGCCGAGAGACGGTTCACGCAGAGCCACGACAACATTTTTGCCTATGCGGCGAAGTCCGTCCGCAAGTCCGATTGTCGTTGTGGTCTTGCCCTCCCCTGCGGGTGTCGGCGACATGGCGGTGACAAGAATAAGTCTGCCGTCCGCCTTTTTGCGGTCTTTGAGTATTGACAAATCAACCTTTGCCTTGTATCTGCCGTACTGCTCAAGATATTTTTCCTCAATCCCGGCGGTTTTTGCTATCTCCGTTATGTTTTCAGGTGTAACGCTGTGTGCTATCTCGATATCGGACCTGTACTGCATAAAAAATTCCCTCGATTCTTTTTTTATACAATTATAACGGCTGTTTTGTTAAAAATCAACCTTTTTGAAAATCCGACTATTTTTCTCTTTTCAAACGGAGAGATATGTGCTACAATTCCTCTTGTACCTACCGAAATACTATATTATATGTTTTAAAACGAGGTTATTATGAAGCTTGACCCAATCGTAACATCTCTTCTTGACACCGACCTATACAAATTCAACATGAATCAGGTCATTTTCCACAAGCACACCGACCTTTTGGGACAGTATTATTTCAAGTGCCGCAACGAGGGTGTTGTTTTCACTCCCGAAATGGTTGATGAAATAAAAGCCCAGCTTGACTGGCTGTGCTCACTCAGGTTCCGCAAGGACGAGCTTGACTATCTGCGTTCAATCCGTTTTATAAAGAATGACTATGTTGAGTTTCTGCGTCTGTGGAGACCGATTAAGGATTATGTTACAATTCGTCTGAGCGACAGCGGCGAGCTTGAGGTTATAATCGACGGCCCGCTTTTCTCCGCGATGCAGTTTGAGATACATCTGCTTGAGATAATAAACGAAGTGTATTTTCGCTTCAACTACGATTATTCAGTTCTTCGCAAATCGGCTGAGGACAGACTTAACCGGAAAATAAAAGACATACAGGACGGCAAGTATACATTCTCGTTTGCCGAGTTCGGCGCACGCCGCAGACTGTCAAGAGAGTGGCAGGATGAGGTTATCCGCCGTTTTGTGACGGAAACCGACAAGTGCATAGGCACATCGGACGTATATTTTGCCATGAAATACAGCACTAAGCCCATAGGCACATACGCGCATGAATTTGTGCAGATGTATCAGGGCATTGACAGCATTCCGCTTGCCTACACTAACCACTACGCCATGCAGGACTGGTATGACGAGTATAAGGGCGACAACGGTACGGCTCTTACGGATACCATAACAACCGACCTGTTTCTGCTTGACTTCAACCGCTCAATGGTGAACAACTACAACGGTGTCCGTCACGACAGCGGCGACCCGTATGAGTGGGGCGAGAAGATAATAAAGCACTATAAGAGCTATGGCGTTGACCCCAGAACAAAGCTTCTTCTGTTCAGCGACAGTCTTGATTTTGACCGTGCACAGGAGCTTTACGATTACTTTAAGGATAAGACGAAAACATCATTCGGCATAGGCACGTTTGTTACAAACGACACATGCGCCGAGCCGCTGAATATAGTTATAAAGCTTCAGTATGTCAACGGCAGACCCGTTGCGAAAATTTCCGACTCTCCCGGAAAATCAATGTGCAGAGATAAAGAATATCTTTCGTATCTGATAAGATCGGTTGAGTTCAGGAAGCAGAGGGAGAGCATATTGAATCCGGACCTTTGATGCACGGAAATTTTCAAACATATTCGTGTTTGGAAATTTCCGGGCAGAGTGGAGTGTGGAGTGTGGAGTGTGGAGTTACACGCAAAACACTGCATAATGCATAATGCGAACCGGATTGTATAGCTTCGCAAGAGGGGAGTTTTTCGCTTGATTGCGGGCTTGCCGTAAAGGCGTGGTCTTCAGCCGCTCGGCAGTGACATTCCTTTGAAGTATAGCGAAATTCACTCGCCTGTGCAAAGTGCCGGAAGCCACATACCGAGCGGCTGCCCTTCGTTCGCCTTCATTTGTCCTGCTGTCACGGACAGCATCACAAATTCGGCTCACTCGGGGCCAAAGCCTCGTCATTCGCTCCCGCCTCATCGGCGGTTCGCTCACTCCTCGGCTCCCCACCCACCCACCCAAAAAACTATAAATTTATCGGTAAAATTATGACAAATTCAAAAACTTCAACCCTTCTCTCCGGCTCGGCATTCGGACTGACCGCCGCCGGACGAGTGCTTATATACGCGGTGGCTGTTGCCGCCTGTCTTTCGCTTAATGTATGGTACGGTCTTGTTACGGCTGTGCTGTGCTTTATCGTTTCCGCGTTTGACAGAGAAAATCGAGTTCTGTGTCCGCACCCGTTTTTTCTTGTTCCGCTGACCTTTGTCGCAGTCGGACTCGGTGTATCGTATCTTCCGCTTACGGTTATTTTAGCGGGAGCTGTGTTCGCCCTACTCGCAATTCCCAAAGGAAAAGTTGAATTTCCGGATGCCGTAAAGCTCGGCACTTCAATAGGTCTTGCGTTCGGAGTTACCGCCCTTGCGACAACTTATTATTTCGGAATAGGCGCGACAGGCTCCACCGTTTGGGAGATACTCAAAAACTACCGCTATCTCGGCTTTCACGCCAACTGGAGAGGCGTTTTCTACGGCACTGTTACGCTGTTCTTTATGATAACATATCCGTTCAAGTGCAAAAAGCTTTCCAGGTATGTTCCGGCGGAGACACTGTCGGTAGCCCTGCCGCTTGTGCTGAATCTGATTCTGAATCCCGATAAGGATACCACTCCCATAACAGAGCTCGGCAATCTTTCGAAAATTTCGGCACTTGAGAATATTTCGGATTTTCTGCCGATTATAAACACAGGCTCTGTCAGTTTCGAGAGGATTTTGACCGTTCTTATGGCATCATTGTCAATAGTCATGATAACCTATATGTTCGGCGATAACGGCAAGAAAAATATTCTGCCGGCGTCCCAGACTGCGGTATCGGGCGTTTTCGGCGGTTTTCCGTCAGTCCCGGAAGAAATACTTTGCTACACTCCGATGTCGGCGGTTGTCGCCGTTGTGTGCAGTGCGGTTATAATTGTTTTCTGCCCCGGCGTTATCGGCAGAATACCGCTTCACTCGTTGGCGGTTGTGCTTATCGTGTCCGCATGGAAGAGAGTAAAGTTTTCGGAAATCGGCAAAACGGTAAAGACAGAGAAATTCACGGGCGTGTTTATTATCGCCCTCTCGGCACTTGTGTTTGTATTCGTTGACATTTTCAAGGCGCTTGTTGTCTGCCTTTGTCTCGGCACATTATTCGGCAGGAGGAAAAAGGCATGACGGCAGAAAAAACAAAGCCAAACAAGGGTCGTCTCGCACGGCGTATAATGACATATATTATCACGTTTGTAATGTCCTCGGTTTTTATTCTTGACATTTTCACACTTGTAATGTGCAATAAGTACGAGAAAAATTACACCTTCACGGACGAGGATTTTACACTGTCCGCAGGGGACGACAGAATACATTTCCTAAACACCGCGAACTCCGACTGCATTCTTATTGAGTCAAACGGTCACTACGCACTTGTGGACGCGGGTGAGGGAAATAACAACCCCCGCAAAAAGACCGCTTATCACGGCACACGGGACGAGGTTCTCGCCTATATAAAAAAAGTTGCCGCAGGTGACGACGGCAAGGCACATCTTGATTTTATTCTCGGCACGCACTGCCACTATGACCACTACGGCAATTTTGAGGATATAATCAAGGACGATGACATTGTAATAGACAAGGCGTATTTCAAGGTATACGACACCTCATCCGGCTCGAAAATCGAGAGCGACACATGGGGCAATGTCGAAACATACAACAAGATCATGGCGGCGATAAAAGAGAAAAACATTCCGCTCATACAGGACCTGCCGAGCGAGGAATTTATGTTCGGCGATTTCAAAATACAGCTTTTTAATACCGTAACCCCCGAGGAACTGAGGGGCAACGGAGAGAATGCGGCATCCGTCGGCATGAAGCTGACAAAGAGCGGAAAGACCGCATTTCTTGCGGCGGATTTCACATCGTCCTCGGGACTTGAAGAATATTACGGCGACGATATAGGGCAGGTCGACCTGCTGAAAATCGGTCACCACGGATATTTCGGTTCGTCTTCTGCCGCTTTTCTTAAGAAGCTTCAGCCGAAAATTGCGATAGTCACAAACTATCTCGGCAAAATATATCCCAATGTAAAATGGAATCTGACCGTTGCGGCGAAAGTGCCGATTTATTCGTGCGTCAACAGAAACGGCATTGTTGCGACCTTCACCGATGACGGAGAGATTGTTCTCACCGAGCATGCGATGGGGATGACGGAAGAAGGGAACTTTGGGCTTTATAGCTGACCCTTAGTATGTGTTGACATTCAACTGTCCGAAAAAGCAAAACATAGAGTGGAGTGTGGAGAGTGGAGTTTTTCTGAGTGTGGAGTTTGGAGTGTGGACTGCGGAGTAAAAAAGCTTTGCAGTCAACACATAATACAAAACAGGTATACTGTTCAGTGAATACCAAGTCAAACACTTTACCTTTTGTAAAGCAACTCCACTCTTTACACTCCACACTCCACACTTTGAACTTAACCCGGCTTAATAACATGATTTTTATACTAATTCAAACTGCATGAAAGGATCGTACTAAGCATATGATTACCACTCGCGGCAGATACGCATTGCGTGTCATGCTCGATTTAGCACAGAACCGTTCCGACAAATATATTCCGATGAAGGATGTTGCCGCACGGCAGGAAATTTCACTTAAATATATCGAAAGAATTGTCCCGGCACTTACAAAAGCGGGACTTCTGGAGGGTGTTCACGGAAAGGGCGGCGGATACCGTCTGACACGCTCCCCCGACGGTTACACGGTAGGAGAAATATTAAGGGCTACCGAAGGGGATCTTGCCCCTGTGTCATGTCTTACATCCGGTGCCGCACCGTGTGCGAGAGCCGCACAGTGCAAAACGCTCGGAATGTGGAAAAAGTACAACGACATTACAAACGAGTATTTTGACGGCATCACCCTGCAGGACCTTCTGGGCACCGAAACGCCCGATGATTATGTAATTTAGACGATACAAATCGTCTTTAAGGAGAGAGAAATATGACAACGATTACAGCAATCTACAACAAGCTTATCGCACTGCTTCTGTCGTTTTTCACCATGCTCGGTCTGCCTGTGGGCTCATTCGGCAACGGCGAAGTTGACAATGTCACCGCCGATATGACAATTGTCTTTGACGACGAAAATCCCGGTACATGCGCCGGAAATGTTTCGGTTGAAGCAAACGCCGACGGCAATTATGACATTTACTGGGGCGACGAAAACGGCGAAAAGCTGACAGCCGAAATTAACGGCAAGACAATTTCTTATTCCGAATTTGTCACCGTAAGCGTCTGCGCCGGCAAGGGCGAATGGACATTTAACGACTTTCTGACAATTCCCGAAAACGCCGAAACCATGCTTCTTTATAAGGGCGACACACTGCTTGAAACCGAGCAGTTGCCCGAATACAAGCTCCCCGTTTACGGCGACGAAATGTATTCGTTCGGTGCTCTGAGCGATGTTCACTTTAACCGCTATACGGACGATGACGGCAACGACACAACCGAAAAGGCATTGCCGCAGGCTCTCGACTTCCTCGATGAGTGCGGCGTGCAGTTTGTCGGCATCTCGGGCGACCTTTCAAACAACGGCGAAAAGGAATCATATGAGAGCTTTAACAGAATCGTATCAGACTATGATTTCCCGGTCTATTCCTGCAAGGGCAACCACGACTGCAGAGCAAAATACACACTCGAAAACTGGCAGAACAACATAAACAAGGATGTCTATTCCGACAACCGCCCGGCAAATGTATTGGATGTCGCCGACAACGGACTTGACTTTGTCTATGAATTAAACGGCGATATTTTCATCTTCTTCAGTCAGATTTCAAATACATACTATTTAGGCAAGCAGCTCGTAACCGACGCACAGCTTGACTGGCTCGAAACACAGCTTAAAAAGTATTCCGACCGCACGGTATATTTCTTCTTCCACACATTTTTAGGCAATGACAGTCTGCCGACAAATATGTGCGAGGGCAATATAATAAACAATGTCGGCGCGCATTATACTCTTACTTATGTCAAGGGCAACAAGGACGAAAAACGCCTTAAGTCGCTTCTGTCAACATACAAGAATGTCATATTCTTCAACGGTCACTCGCACTGGAGCTATAACATGCAGAAGTACAACATAAATCTCAATATTTCGGATTATGACGGCAAATACTGCACAATGGTTCATGTCGGCTCTGTCGGCGCACCGAGAACAATCACGGATTATTCCGTTGTCGAAAAATCGAACCCCGGCACAATGAGCGAGGGACTTCTCATCACCGTCTATAACGACCGTGTCCTCATCCGCGCCGTCGACTTCGTTTCGGGCACATTCTTAGCCTACGCGACATATTCGGTTGACACAATTGCATAGTAACAATTTTACTTGTTTCGCGAATAGGAGGTATAACAATGCAAACTGCTGTTAAAATCATAAACGATGAAAAAGAATATGCTCAAAAGATGGAAATCTATGTTACACAATTGGAAAATCAAGCTAAAACCTCAAGAGAAGATGCCATAAATGAAGCAGAAAAAGCGTTAATAGCAACCGGAGTGATTAACGCTGACGGGTCAGCAAAAAGAAAAATTGTGTCATGGGAGTAAAATTTTATGTACAGTAAACTTCCGAATTTGGTTATCGGATTTCATGGCTGCAG
>CAVFUV010000036.1:968-14075 GCA_963625735.1 bacterium | reverse complement strand
TTGCATTATATCATTACGAACTTCAAATGTACACTTTTATTATACAGGTCCAATACATTATGCATTCTACATTCTGCATTATATTGAAAAAGTTTGTTATTCCGAAACGAGGTGGATACAATGTCTGCTATTGCCGCAATATCAACGCCCAATGCCGCGGGTGGCATTGGGATTGTACGAATATCCGGGGATGACGCATTCAAAATCGCCGACAGGTGCTTTAGGTGCGTATCCGACAATAAAAAAACGGAAAATATGAAAGGCTATACCGCCGCATACGGCACTGTGTTTGACAGTGACGGCGAGATTGACGACGGCGTGGCGATTGTCTACCGCGCGCCCCACAGCTACACAGGAGAAAACACCGTCGAGCTTTGCTGCCACGGCGGTCTTTTTGTCATGCAGAGAGTTCTGCGTGCCGTGCTTGCCGCAGGTGCGGTGAGTGCCGGTCCGGGCGAATTTACAAAACGGGCATTCCTGAACGGCAAGATGGATCTTGTTCAGGCAGAGAGTGTCATGAACATAATTTCAGCGCAGGGGAGTGCCTCTCTTAATGCTTCCAGAAACGCTCTTAAGGGCGCTGTCGGCAAAAAGGCGGACGAAATATCCGAGATACTGATTTCAGCCGCCGCTTCTTTGGCGGCGTGGGCGGACTACCCCGAGGACGATGTTCCCGCCGTTGACGGACAGAGCCTTTCGGTGTCGCTCGAAAAAGCCGCTAAAGAGCTTGAAAAGCTTATCGACAGATGCGACAACGGCAAGGCGGTAACGGAAGGTGTTCGAACCGTAATATGCGGCAAGCCCAATGTCGGCAAGTCAACTCTTATGAACCTCTTAAGCGGCTATGACCGTTCGATTGTAACCTCTGTCGCCGGCACAACAAGGGACGTTGTCGAAGAGACTGTCAGAATAGGCGATATAATTCTGCGTCTCGCGGACACCGCCGGCATACACGAAACCGAGGACGAGGTCGAGAGCATAGGTGTTGACATTGCCAGAGACAGAATAGAAAACGCCGATTTTACTTTGGCGGTTTTTGATGTGTCCCGTGAGCTTACAAAAGAAGACACCGAGCTTCTGGAGCTTTGCAGGGGGCGCAGGTGTGTCGCGGTCATAAACAAAACCGACCTTGAAAACGTACTGTGTACGGATGAAATAAAAAGAAGTATTCCGGAGGTTGTGTATATCTCCGCCAGGAATCCCGACTCCGCGGATGTGCTCAAAGAGGCACTCGAACGCACCCTGGGACTTGACAGAACCGACCTGTCGCAGGAAGTGCTTATCGGCGAACGCCAGCGTAAAAGCGTTGTCGACGCGCTCCGGTTTGTCAACGAGGCGATAGAAGCCCTCAACTGCGGACTGACCCTTGACGCTGTAAACGTCAGCATAGACTGTGCCCTTTCGAGCCTTTACTCCCTCACCGGCAAACGAGTTACGGATGAGACGGTGAATGAGGTGTTTAAGAGGTTTTGCGTGGGAAAGTAAAGCTACGCACAGTAATGGGCTGTATTTTGTTTGGATTAGTACGCAGTGTGGAGTGTGGAGAGTGGAGTGTGGAGTTGCCGCTTGGGTCAGCTTATAAATCCAAGACACACAGTGTCTTCCTACATTGCTAATTGCTAATTGCTAATTTTTGTAATCCCCCCCGGCTCCCGATCCCCGGCCCCTTTTTCGCTGTCTTGTGCCTGATGCTTCCGCCGTGCCACAACATATGGTGTGTTAAGAAAATTATACAGATTGTATAGTGTTCAAAACTCCCGAAATGTTGAAAACTGTGTTGAAACTGTTAAAAACCGATGTGAAAACGGGGGTAAATCAGGGAAATAAACGCAAGTTCGGTGTCAAAAAGTTATAAACATTAAAAGTTTTCAACAATTTTGACATTTACAGAATGTTATCTTTTCTTTTCCGTTATACAGAACGGAGATATTTTTTAAACAGAATTGTCGGGATATTTTATTTAAATTCGCCAAAAACAAAAGTTCGTGTGAAAATCGTGTTTAAAACCCGATGAAAACCCGCAATTTTCACGTCGGGAAAATAAAGGAGGACTTCTTTTGTTCATAACGGAAAATAACGGCAGCATAACGGTGTCCGATTTCGGAAAAATCAATCTCTCCTCCACATTAAACTGCGGACAGTGCTTTCGCTGGAACGAAAATAACGGTGTGTGGTCGGGTGTCGCCTTCGGCAGATTTACCCGTGTTCGACAGTACGGCGATACGCTTGTTTTTGTCAATACGCCGAAAAGCGATGTCGAAAACATATGGGTACACTACTTTGATCTTGAACGGGATTACAATAAAATCATTTCCGAAATTTCAAAAGACACTATTGTAAGAAATGCCGTCGAAAAATACGGCGTTATCAGAATACTGAATCAGGACCCGTCCGAGGCTCTTGTGTCATTCATAATATCCGCGTGCAATAATATTCCCAGAATCAAAAAGATTGTTAATACAATTTGTGAGAGCTTCGGCGAAAAATTCGACGGCGGATTTTCTTTTCCGTCACCCGAAAAGCTCGCGTCCTTAAGTGCCGATGACTTAGCCGTGCTTCACGCGGGGTACAGAGTGCCTTATGTCATGGACTGTGCGAAAACGGTTGCCGAAAATCCGGGGTATTTTGAAAAGCTCTCCACAAGGTCGACGGATGACGCACGGCGAGAGCTTATGAAAATAAAGGGTGTCGGGCGAAAGGTTGCCGACTGCGCATTGCTTTTTTCCATGGGGCGGCATGATGTGTTCCCGGTTGACCGCCACATAAAGGAAGCCGTAAAAAAACACTACCCGAACGGACTGCCCGAATGCTTCAATATTGACATGGGACTCAGTCAGCAGTATGTGTTTATAAATGATTTGACGAATGTTTAAAAAATCAAGGTTGAAAAATATAAATATATAATATATAATGGCATTGCAATTTTGTCCGCAATAGAGTTGGAGGAAATGTCATGAGTGAGAGGAAATTTGACAGAGTCAGAAAACTTATAAAATCCATTGTATGTCTGACGGTGGCTTTCGTTTTAGCTTTTATTCCGAGTGCGTCATTTTTCGCGACAGACGCAAAGGCGGCAGGCAAGTGGATTAGCGCATGGGCAACAAGCCTTGTTGACGGTTCAATTGAGCTCGGAAGCATAATACCCAATGTGTCGGTGCAGGATGTCATTCCGTCAAAAAGCACAATAAGAATAGAGCTTACGGTCACTGCCGCAGGCTCCGCTTTGCGTTTTAAATTTTCCAATCAGTTTGGTGATGCGGCTATTACAATAAATGAAGCGAGTGTCGCGAGAACTCTCAAGGCCGGCGAAGCATCCATCATGTCCGGCACGTCAAAGGCGATTACCTTCAACGGCGGCAGTGCGTCCGTAACAATAAATCCCGGTTGCGACATATGGTCCGATACCGTCAACATAAAAACCGAGGCTCTCGAACAGCTCAGCGTCAGCCTCTATTTCAGAAATCTCACATACATAAAGACAACGGGACTCGCGTCCGGCAGAACATTTCTGTCGTCCGGGCTTTTAAGCTCCTCAAGCAAGGCGTCAAAGGTCAACAGTCAGAAGCTTAATGTATCCGAAGAAATAAACATTTCATCGGGCACAATAACATACCACACAATTCCGTTTCTGTCATGCGTAGACACGCTGTCAAGCGATTCAGACGCCTGTTCCGCCGTGTTCATAGGTGACTCGACACTTGTCAATGACACATATCTCTATTACGCCAAAAAGGTAGTAAGCGGCGGATATACGAATATCGGCATTGTCAATGAAGCGATAGTCGGCAACAAGCTTCTGAGCGACGGCTCGGGGCTTATCGGCGACCTGTACGGCAAGGCACTTGTTGACCGCTTTGATCGTGATGTTCTGAGTATGTCGGGCGTAAAGTACTGCTTTGTCAAAATCGGACTGAATGACATTCTGCATAAGTATTCGAAGAGCCTTTCCGCGTCCACACCGGATGTGTCGGTCGATGATGTTATAGCCGGATATAAACAGCTTATCACATGGTGTCATAATAAGGGCATAAAGATATACTTCTTCTCAAATTCCGCATACAAAGGATACGAGAGAGAATTTTTAGGTCAGGCGGGCGACCTTACATGGAATCAGAGCATGCAGGATGAGACCGACAAAATCGACGAGTGGATTCGTTCGAATAATCTCGCTGACGGCTATATAGACTGCGCACCGCTGTCCGACCCGTCCGATACGAACAAGCTCTGCTCCACATTTACACCGGACGGCGCACATCTTACGGATCTGGGTTCTGTTGCGCTTGCCGACTTAATCCCCGTAAGCTTTGTCGGAGCGAATGAAAACAAGTGCAAGACAGCGGCGACAATTGCGGGTGTTGACCCTTACAAAGAGAAAAAGCAGATTATCGCCGACATGAATAAGCCCAAGACCACAACAAGCTCAAATTCAAATACGAAGAATAATACAAATACAAACACCAAAAATAATACCAACACGAATACAAACACAAATACCAATACCAATACCAATACAAACAACAGCGGAACAAATTCGGATTCAGATGTTGTAACAGTGACCGTACCCGTAACCGAGGCGGTGACGTCCCCCGATGTGACCGAAGCCGAAACTCAGGCGGAGGAAGCGACAACCGAGGAGTCAACCGAAGTTCCCGTATATATCTATTCCGGCGGTGAGGCCGTCACGGGCGACAGCAGCTCCGGCAGCAAATCATCGGAAGTAAAATATAATGTTATCGCCGGTGTCGGCTCGATAGGTACTTCCGGCGCGAACGTAGGCTTTGTGCTTCTGTTTGTGACAGCCGTTGTGGCATCGGGCGTGGTGGTTGTTATTACCATGAATAAGAAAAAGATTGAGGAATGAGGCTTCATTAGCTCCCCGACCCCCGGCCCCCGGCCCCCGGCCCCTTTTCCATTGCTCCTTGCTAACTTTTATTCGGAGATGATCTTATGAATTTGGCTTATCTTAAGAGCGGCACCGACATTCGCGGTGTTGCCGTCGGACCCGACTTGCAGTTGACCGACGAAATAACCGAGCGTATCGCTCTCGCGTTTCTGTCGCTTATAAAAGACAGAACCGAAAAGGAATACAAAGATCTTACAATCTGTGTCGGTCACGATTCCCGTATCAGTGCCGACAGAATAAAAAACGCTCTGATGAGAGCCTTCTCGTCAAAGGGCGTAAAGACCTATGACTGCGCTCTGTCCTCCACTCCGTCAATGTTCACCGTGTGCCTTGACACCGGGTGCGACGCGAGTGTGCAGATAACCGCAAGTCACCATCCGTACGACAAAAACGGGCTCAAGTTCTTTACGAAGGACGGCGGATTTGAAGGTTCGGATATTTCAGAAATACTCTCCCGTGCCGAAAAGCTTGAGAGTGTGGGTGAAGTCCCCGTGAAAGCCGAAAAGCTTGACTACCGTCCCGTTTACTGCGACCGTCTTAAAAAGCTTATACGCGATGCTTTGGGCGGCGACAGACCCCTTCATGGGCTTCACATTGTGACCGATGCCGGAAACGGTGCGGGCGGATTTTTCGCGACCGATGTTCTTGCCCCTTTAGGCGCGGATATTACGGGCAGTGAATTTCTTGAGCCGGACGGAATGTTCCCCAATCACATTCCCAACCCCGAAAATGAGACGGCAATGGGCTTTATCTGCCGCAGCGTGCTCAGAAACAAAGCCGATCTCGGTGTTATTTTCGACACGGATGTTGACAGAGCCGCATGTGTCGGTGCTGACGGACAGGAGATTAACAGAAACGCTCTGGTTGCCCTCGCATCCGTCATAGCTCTCGAAAATTCCCCCGGCGGCACAATTGTCACCGACTCCGTTACAAGTGACGGACTTAAAAAGTTTATAGAACAGCACCTCGGCGGCGTTCACTATCGCTACAAAAGAGGATATAAAAATGTAATAAATAAAGCAATCGAGCTTAACGAAAACGGACTCGACTGCCCGCTTGCGATTGAAACCTCGGGTCACGCCGCGTTAAGAGAAAATTATTTTCTCGATGACGGCGCATACCTGATGGTCCGCATAATAATTCTTCTGGCAGAGCTTAAAAAACAGGGGAAAGACCTGTCGGATCTTCTTAAGGATCTCGAAAAACCCGCGGAAGCGAAGGAAATCCGCTACAAAATCAACACGGACGACTTTAAGAGCTACGGCGAAAACGTTTTATCGGAATTGCGGAAATACTGCTCCGGCTTCGAATTTCTCACCCCTGCGGACGACAACCGTGAGGGCTTCAGAGTAAGCTTTGACAGGAATCACGGCGACGGCTGGCTTCTTCTTCGCCTCTCCGTCCACGACCCCGTTCTGCCGCTCAACATTGAAAGCAATTCGGTCGGCGGCGTAGAGATTATAGAACGGTTCTTTAACGAGTTTGTCATGAAGTTTGACAAGCTTGCGGTTAAATAAAAGCACAGCTTCTGTTTAGTGTGGAGTGTGGAAAGTGGAGAGTGGAGTTTTTCACTGCGAAGCTCATATAAACCAAGTCCGCAGGACTTCCTTAGTCACTGACCACCGGATACCGGCCACCGGCCACTTATCCTATAAAAAATTCATCGGACCCTTTGGGACATCCGATTTAATAAAGAAAGGACAATAACTATGTACAATTTCCCCATCGGTATTATCGTAGACAGCTTCCGCACCGACATTCCCACAGCGGTTAAAAAGGCCGCCGAGCTCGGCGCGCAGGGCATTCAGGTGTACACCACATACGGTGACATGGCACCCGAAAACCTTACCCCCGAAAAAAGACGCGAGTTCCTTAACCTCGTAAAGTCAAACGGCCTTGTTATCTCCGCTCTGTGCGGCGACCTCGGCATGGGCGGCTTCGGCGATCCCGAGAAAAACCCCGCTATCATCGAAAAGTCAAAGCGTATTCTCGACCTTGCCAAGGATCTTGAGACAAACGTTGTAACAACACATATCGGTGTTGTTCCCGCAGATCCCGCTCATCCCAGATACAAGATCATGCAGGAGGCATGTGCGGAGCTTGCCGAGTATGCCGATTCCATTGACGCACACTTCGGTGTTGAGACAGGCCCCGAGATGAGCATTATCCTCAAGGACTTCCTCGACTCCCTTCATTCCACAGGTGTCGCAGTCAACCTTGACCCCGCAAACCTTGTAATGAGCGCAGGCGACGACCCCGTCAAAGGTGTATATAACCTTAAGGATTACATCGTTCATACTCATGCAAAGGACGGCGTAAAGCTTCCGAACGGCTATCAGGAGACACCCTTAGGTGAAGGCGGCGTACCCTATGTTCAGTACCTCAAGGCACTTGAAGATATCGGTTACAGAGGCTTCCTCACAATCGAAAGAGAGTGCGGCGACGACCCCGCAGGCGATATAGCCAGGGCTGTGGCGTTCCTTAAGGATATTATGGCGAATAACTGAGCAGTGTGCAGTATCCGGTGGCCGGCAGGCAGTTTATCTGCCGCTGTCCACCGTCCACTGCTTACAGTGTGGAGTTTGGAGTGTGGAGTGTGGAGTTGCTCCGCCTCTTGCGTAAGCATATAATCCAAGGCACACAGTGCCTTCCTTAGCCCCCCCCGGCCCCCGACTCCCGGCCCCTGCCTTGCTGACTTTCAAAAAATGCCATAAAGAAAGAAGAATCGTAATGCCCTTAGTTTCTGTAATCATCCCCGTATACAATGTAGAAAAATATCTTGAGAAGTGCGTTCAAAGCGTGCTTAATCAGGATTTTTCAGACTATGAGATTATTCTTATTGACGACGGCTCTGCTGACAAAAGCGGCGAAATAGCCGATACTCTGGCTCGCGATAATTCAAAAATAACCGTCATTCATCAGAAGAATATGGGGCAGGGCGGAGCGAGAAACACCGGTATAGAAAAAGCGACGGGGGAATATCTGCTGTTTGTCGACAGCGACGACTATATAAAAGAAAATACACTGTCATTTCTGTATGACACCGCAAAAAAGAACAATTCCGACATGGTTCTGTTCGGAATGGATTTTGTCGACGAGAGCGGCAAATCAGTCAGTACGCTTGTGCCGGGCGACAACGGCACAGAAAATCTTGCGGGGCGTGAGCTTATGCGCTGTCTTATTAACGACACATACGCCGCCGACAAGCTTTATAAACGCAGTCTTTTTGTTGACAACAACATAAAATTTCTGAACAGGGTATGGTACGAGGATTTCGGCGTTATCATGATGCTTGCTCTCTTCGCCGAAAAAATCACGCTTACCGATAAAATTCTCTATTATTATCTTCAGCGTGACAGCTCCACCATGCACATTAAAAACACCGATAAAAATGAGGATATGCTGACGGTTGTGTCCGCGATATCCGATTTCTATAAAAAGAACAATGCGTTCGATAAATATTATAATGAGCTTTGCTTTATGACGGTCATGCATATGCTGGTGCTGTGCACTCTGAGAGTGGCCGCAGACGACGCAAAGCATCCGCTTCTTAAGAAATTCCGTGATTATGCCGATAAGAATTTCCCGGATTTCAAAAAGAACGGTTATGTCAGAGAAAATCTTTCCAAAAAAAGAAAGCTTATATTCTTTTTCTCAAAGCATAAACTGTACGGTATGCTGGGGCTTCTTAATAAAATAAATGAAATAAGATAATTCAGGGTCGGAGAGTAACAGTAAAATGAAAAACAAACTCGCGTTTTTTGACAAAAAAATAAACTTAATCGAAAATATCTTTGCCGTGATATTTCTGATTTACGGTATAATGAACTGCTGCGGCATTACATTCGGCAAGGCTATTATAAAGCCCTTTATGTACGGCTCGATTCTTCTTGCGGCGGTCATATTGCTTTACAGAGTGATAAGCATAAAAAGCTACGCGAAAATTCCGCAGGCGGTGCTGGCTGTTCTGCCTGTTGCCGCAATCGGTCTGTCAACGCTTTTAAACCGTGAGTATTCATTTAAGGAAAATGTAATTTTCTGCATTTACTGGGCTTTTTATTTTCTTATTCTGTTCATAACCAAAAAGGACAGAAGTGCCAGGGAGTGCAAAACAGCCCTTTTTGTTACCGGCACGGCTTTTTGTGTCTATGTCTCTCTCTTTGCTTTAATCGCCCTTGTCATGTATTTCGCGGGGGTAAGCCGACTGATTGTTGTCGGCAGCACAGAAATATGCCTCGGCTTCAGATGGGGCAGACTGTGGGGACTGTTCATTAACCCCAACATCGGTGCCGTCGCGTGTGCCGTGACAATACTGTTTCTTGTGTACGCTTTCGGCCGTGCGAAAAAAGTATGGCAGAAGGTTCTTGCCGGGATAGATATGTTCATCTGCTTTGCCTATATCGTGCTGTCGGATTCACGCTCCGGCGCGGTTGTGCTCACATTCGGCATTGGTGTGTATGTTCTGGTTGTGCTTCTGTGCAGATTCAGAGGCGAAAAAATATTCAAGAGCCTGCTGTCGGTTGTGCTCGCCGGTGTAATAGCTCTCGGCGGATTTTTCGCCGTAAGACTTGTCAGAAAACCCGTAAACTATATTATAGAGCATGTTGAAATAGAAAACGGCGACAACGAGAACGACAAAAATATTGATCTGACCATTGACAGAGGCTATGACCTTTCGGACGATGTCAGCAACCGCAGATTTGACGTGTGGAAGAGCGGGATAGAACTGTTTACCCACTCCGGCAAAAAGATGCTGTTCGGTCTCTCGTTCTGCGGTTTTACCGACTACGCAAAAGACAATATGCCCGATACATATATTGTCAATAACGATTATCAGAATATGATAACGCTTGATAATGATATTCTCAATATTATGGTATCAAACGGCATATTCGGACTTCTGGCCGCGGCGGCATTCGTAATATATATACTTGTGTTTGTCATAAAGAAATTTAAGACAATAAAGAAAGAGGACGCCCCCATGGCGGCGGTTGTAATTGCCATGCTGTTCGCCCTCTCATGCGCGGCGATGTTCTCTTCCGTAATGTTCTATCGTTTTTCGCCTGTGGCAATACTTTTCTGGGCGGTTTTAGGGCAGTTTATGTCTTATTTAGAGATAGGGGATAATAGTAAAAATGAACTTTGATATTGACATAGTTGTGCCGTGGGTTGACGGCGGCGACCCCAAATGGCAGGAAGAAAAGAAAAAATATAAGCCTTCATACGGCAGTGACGACAACATAAACCGCTACCGTGACTGGGGACTTCTGCCGTACTGGTTCAGAGCCGTCGAAAAATACGCTCCGTGGATTCGCAGAATTCATTTTGTGACATGGGGTCATATTCCGCCATGGCTCAACACCGAAAATGAAAAGCTTCATATAGTAAAGCATACAGATTTTATCCCGGAACAGTATCTGCCCGTTTTTTCGTGCAATCCGATTGAACTTAACATGCACAGAATCGAGGGGCTGGCGGAGCATTTTATATACGCCAATGACGATTTCCTTTTTAATGCTCCATGCTCGCCCGAGGATTATTTCAGAGACGGCAAGCCGGTTGACATCGCAATGGAAATTCCATTCAGATTTATGTGCGGTCAGATTGACCATATTGCCGGCAACAATATGTTTATCATAAACAAGCACTTCAACAAAAAAGAGGTTGAGCTTGGCAATAAGAATATATGGTTCTCACCGAAAGCACCTAAAGCGGCACTTAAGAATCTTTATATGCTCCCGTGCATAGGCTTTTCAGCTTTCTATAATCCGCATACCATGCAGCCGTTTCTTAAATCTACACTTGAAGAAGTGTGGCAGGCGGAGGGCGATAAGCTCACCGAGACATGCTATAACCGCTTCAGAACGGGCGAGGATGTAACACAGTGGCTTTTCAGATACTGGCAGATGGTCACCGGCAAAATCGTTCAGAGCGAAAAGCCGAGAGGAAAATTTTTCTCAATCGGCAGAGACAACAAGCTGATTGAAGAGGCCATTCTCGGTCATACCTATAAAGACATATGCCTGAGCGATGACGATGTAAACTACGACTTCGAGAAAGAGCAATTATTCCTAATCTCCCTTCTCTCTCAGACCCTCCCCGAAAAATCGCAATACGAAAAATAATTATCCGACAGACCCACATTCCGCGAAGCTATACAATCCAAGGCACTTCAGTGCCTTCCTTAGTTTCCCCGACCCCCGGTCCCTGACCCCCTGACCTCTTTTACAATATGCAAAATTACAGTAACGAGGGTAACCTATCGTATTCAATGAAGGAACACTATATGAACAAATATCAATTATACGAAATGCGGCCGAAAAAACAGCACGCGGGCAGCAAAGCCCGTGACGACGCCTCGTTTTTTGCCGAAGAAGCGGGCTACAAGCCGCTCAACATAAAATGCTGTGAGATAAGCGACTCCCTGCCCGGCAGACTTCTAAGAAGATGCCGTCCGTTTATGTCGTATGTTTCGGCATATCATAAAATAGAAAAAAACTCGATTGTGCTTCTGCAGAATCCGTTTTATTATAAGCAGTTCGGGCGTGAAAAGTGCATAAGCATGCTCAAGAGCAAAAAGAACTGCACAATAGTTTCTCTTATTCACGATGTCGAATTTTTACGCGGCTCTAACTGGAGAAACTCAAGCACACAGCCCGAATTTGAGTTTATGAAGGCGACGTCCGATTATTTTATCGTGCATAATGACTCGATGAAGGCGGAATTTATAAAGAACGGCTTTGACGAAAAAAGCCTCATTTCTCTCGATATCTTCGATTACAGAGTTGACGGCAAACTTAAGGCAAAGTTCGCTGACGAAAACACTCCCGATGTTATAGTCGCCGGAAATCTCAATCCGAAAAAAAGCCCTTATGTCTATCTTCTCAACAGCCCTGAGGTCGGTGTGTCCGCAAATCTTTACGGCCCGAATTTCGAAGGCGACAAAGAAGACAGACTTATAAAATACAACGGCTCGTTCCCGTCCGACAAAATCCCCGAGATAATAGAGGGCAAATTCGGTCTTATATGGGACGGCGACAGCATTGACGGCTGCAACGGCGAAACTGGCCGCTATTTAAGATATAACAATCCGCACAAAACGTCACTGTATCTTGTGTCAAGACACCCCGTTATAATCTGGAAAGAGGCGGCAATGGCTAAATTTGTCGAAAGAGAAAATGTCGGCATTACCGTTGATTCGTTAAGCGAAATCCGCGAAAAAATCGACGCCGTTTCCCCCGCCGACTATAACAAAATGCTCGAAAACACCGAAAAAGTCGCCCGGAGGCTTGAGAAAGGGGAATACCTTAAGAATGCTCTTGAATTGGCGGAGAAAGCCGTTACGATTGAATGAGTGTTTAAAATCCAAAGTGTTGAATTTGACAAAAGTGTGGAGTGTGGAGAGTGGAGTGGTTCGGTATTGTGAGCTGTAATTCAAAACAGGCAGATTTTGGCATTATGAATAGCAAGAAGCGGTATAATTTGCTCCCTCAAAAGATGACCTTGATGCGAAGCTTATAATCTAAGTCCGCAGGACTTCCGAAATTGTTAATTGTTAATTGTTAATTGACTGCAAACACCACTCTGTATTAATCTCTGTGTATCAAACATTAATCTCTACATCAAAAAAAGGGGTCTCATTGCTTGAAGGGTAAAGTCGTAAAAAATTACATATACAACACGGCATATCAGATTTTGCTTGTCATTATGCCGCTTATAACATCGCCGTATCTGTCAAGAACACTTCAGGCGACATCGGTCGGCATATATAACTATGCGTATTCCATCGTGTCGTACTTTGTTCTGTTCGGCACGCTCGGAAGCTCGCTTTTCGCACAGCGTGAAATAGCCTTCTATCAGGATGAGCCCGAAAAACGCTCGAAGGTATTCCGTGAAATCGCAATTCTGAGAGTATCGACAGTTGCGATTGCCGTTGCGGTGTATCTCGGTTTTGTGTTCATAACAAAAAATTACCGCAATGTGTTTCTGATACTGATAATCGAGCTTGTGGCGACTGCGTTTGATATTACGTGGTTTTTTCAGGGGATGGAGGACTTCCGCAAAATCGTTATAAGAAATACGATTTTCAAGCTCCTCGGCATTGCTCTGATATTCATATTCGTAAAGTCATCCGACGACCTGTATAAATACGCTTTTTGTATAACAGCCCCCACACTGCTCGGCAATCTGTCGCTGTGGCTCTA
>CAVFUV010000036.1:0-958 GCA_963625735.1 bacterium | reverse complement strand
ATGCCGAAATATCTTGTAAAGGCAAGGCCGCAGATAAAATCGGTGCTGTCGTACATAAAGCCGATGCTTGCGCTCTTTGTGCCGCAGATTGCAATTGAAGTCTATACAATTCTCGACAAGACCATGATAGGCGCGTTGGCAAGCGATATACAGTATGTCGCCTATTATACCTACGCTCAGAATATCGTAAAAACACTTCTGCAGCTTATAACATCCCTCGGGGCGGTCATGCTCCCCGCGATGACAAACGCCTTCGCTCATAACAGACTTGACGAAGTAAAAGAGATGATGGACAACTCAATAAAGTTTGTATTCATGCTCGGGTGCCCCATGATGTTCGGCATTGCCGCCTGTGCAAACAGACTGGCTGTGTGGTTCTACGGCGAAGGATATGAGCCCGTCGGCACCATAATGATGGCAATCTGCCCCATTATAATGGCAATAGGACTGTCAACGGTTATAGGCAAGCAGTACCTTTTGCCGTCAAAAAAGCAGACGGCGTTCACTGTGTCAGTTGTAAGCGGCGCATGCGTCAATTTTATTCTGAACTATCTGCTCATACCGAAATTCAACGCGATAGGCGCGTCGGTCGCAACAGTATGCGCGGAGCTGACCGTTGTTGTCGTTCAGATTGTATTCGTAAGAAAAGAAATAAGCTTCCGGCGTTATATAATGCGTAATATAAAGTATTTTATTTATTCCGCGGTTATGTTTGCCGCCGTATATCCCATTTCATTTGCCCTTGACGGCATTCTATGCACCCTTGTACAGGTTGCCGCCGGCATCGCAGTATACGCAGCATTCCTGCTTATCACAAGAGACAAAAACCTCGGCTTTTTGATTGAGACGGTCAAGAAATCTGTGCTTAAGAAAAAAGCCTGATATAATGCGTAATTAATGCAGAATGTAGAATGCATAATGCAGAATGTCGCAGACAAAAATCATCCGGTGAATGATT
>CAVFUV010000035.1:0-14083 GCA_963625735.1 bacterium | reverse complement strand
TCGTAACTGTTAGTTTTTTACGAACTTTATTTGTCCAAAAAACTTGACAGGTTCAATACAGGTCCACGACATTATGCATTATGCATTATGCATTCTACATTATTGCAATGCGTTAATTTTGAATTGTCAAAATCATGTGCACATGCGGTATCCCATCCTCAAGATAAACATCCGACACCTGCCTGAATCCGACCTTTTCGTACATTGATTTGCAGTAGACCTGTGCGCCGACCTCGATTTTGTCCGCACTGAATTTTTCTTTTGCGACATTAACAGCCGCAGTCACAACCTTAGTGCCGAGCCCGCAGCGGCGTTTTTTAGCAATAACACGACCAATACCTACATTTTCAAACGCCGTACCTTTGGGGAGAACCCTTGCATAGGCGACAATTTCGCCGTCATCGACATAAAAAACATGATATGCGTCCCGGTCTGCATCGTCAATATCCTGATAAGCGCATTTCTGCTCGACAACAAACACACCGACACGAAGCTTTAATATTTCATACAGTTCGTCATTTGTAAGAGACGAAAAATCTTTAACCTTCAATTCCATTTTTATCACCTTTGGCTATTCTATCATCCCGCAACCCATTTTTCAATAAAAATCCCGCCCGATTGTGTTTCGGACGGGAAATTTTACGGTAATCTTATATTCTGCGAAGCCAACTCCACACTCCACACTCAGAGCACTGCTCCTTGCTCACTTCTTTGCGTCTGCCGCTTCATCAAGCTTCTTGTTTCTGAAATAAAGCCCTATGTCTATCGAAATCTCGATAAAGTTGAGAATATAGAAGAAGAAGCTGAGGAAGAAAATGAAGCCCGAGCTGCCGCCAGTAACCTGTATTATTTTTCTGATAATACCGAAGGCGTAGCCGACAAGAAGGAATATCTCAAAGAAAAGGCTCTTGCCCTTTGCGGTACGGGACACCCACGACTTGCGGATTGAAATGGGCCATGAAAGACCGAAACAGAAAATTGTCAGTGCTTCAAGCAGGTCAGTAATCAAATTTACATCCATTATATAAACCTCGATTCAAATTATTTCTGTCTGCGATAATCGGGAAGAAGCTTGGGTGATACGGCATCGGTTACAATACCTGCATCGGCTCTCTCTTTATCGAACCTGTTTATATGTTCAAGTGTAAGACGGCCTACATTAACGGTTTTCGCCTGTGCCGCCGCATTCTTGCCTGCGGATCTGCCGAATACGATTATATCAAGAAGAGAATTGCCCATAAGACGGTTTCTGCCGTGGATTCCGCCGACAGCCTCGCCCGCGACAAACAGGTTTTCGACACATGTGCTCATGCCGTTTACGTTTATGTCAATTCCGCCGTTCTGATAGTGAAGCGTGGGATAGACAAGTATCGGCTCTTTGCGGATATCTATACCGTATGACGCAAACATACGCATCATGGCGGGAATACGCTTTTCTATTGTGCCTTCGCCACCGATTTTTTCTATCATGGGAGTATCGAGCCATACGGCCTTGCCGGCGAATGTATCAACACCCTCGTCACGGTCGGAGCATTCTCTTATAATGGATGCCGCCGCAACGTCACGTGTCTCAAGGGGATGCATAAACACCTTGCCGTCACGGTTTATTAGCTTTGCACCGAGTGAGCGAACCTTTTCGGTAACAAGTGCGCCGAAAATCTGCTGAGGATACGCCGCGCCTGTCGGGTGATATTGAAGCGTGTCTGCGTAAAGAAGCTTTGCGCCGACTCTGTAAGCGAGCACAAGTCCGTCTGCCGTAGCGCCGTAGTGGTTGGAGGTCGGGAAGCCCTGATAATGCATTCTGCCTGCGCCGCCGGTTGCTATGATAACCGTTTTCGCACGGGCAACCATAAGCTCCTTTGTTTCCATATTCATAAGCACGGCACCGGATGCCCTGCCGTTTTCGTCAAGTATAAGCTCAATGGCGGACGTAAAATCAACAACGGGTATGCCTCTGTTTAGCACTTCATCACGGAGAGTACGCATAATTTCCGCTCCGGAATAATCCTTTGCCGCATGCATACGCTTGCGTGATGTACCGCCGCCGTGAGTTGTAATCATTGTGCCGTCGGGGGCCTTGTCGAACTCGACACCGAGATTGTTAAGCCACTGTATAGCCTCGGGAGCGTCACATACAAGCTTTGCGAGAAGCTCACGCTTTGCCGCAAAATGACCTCCGCCGAATGCGTCAAGGAAGTGAATAGCCGGAGAATCATTGGGCTTGTCTGCCGCCTGAATGCCGCCCTCAGCCATCATTGTGTTGGCGTCACCCAGACGAAGCTTTGTGACTATCATGGTCTTTGCACCTTCGTTGTCGGCTTCAATCGCCGCGGACGCACCCGCACCGCCGCCGCCGATTATGAGGACATCGACATCGTATGTGATATTATCAAGGTCAATTTCATCGGCTGAAATACGTGAGTGTGCCTCAAGCATTTCGCACAGCTCGTGCGGGACACTTTCGCCCTTATTGGCACCGATTTCAAGAACCGAAAACTCACTCTTTTTGTAATCGGGATGATATGCCGCAAGAAGAGCGTCCTTTTCGTCTGCCGTCATTCTTTTGGGCTCATATGCTATATTTTCGTCACGTGCCGCCTCAACGGCTTTAAGTGATTCGTTAAATGATTCGGGATACATTCTTCTCGCCTCCTTACTTTTCTATCTCACGGTTATTGTAAAGCTCCTTGAGTTCCTCAACAGGCTTGCCCATAAGGTCCTCGATAAGCTTTGTGTATGTACCGTTCTGAATTTCTTCTACTCTTGTTTTAAGATGCTCGGTTTCGGGAGCGATATATTTGCCGTTTAAGCGGCGTGCGAGCATTGCGACCTGCGGATGAGAAATTCCCGCGGGACAGCGTGAGGAGCAGACACCGCACATAACGCAGTCAAAGGATTCCTCCGCGCACTTGTCAAATTCGCCGCGCTGAGCATATGCTATATACTGCATTACGTTAAGCGACTGTGTGCAGCTCTTAGTGCAGGCGTTGCAGCCGACACAGGCGTAAATCTCGGGATAAAGCTGCATCATAATCTGCTCGGTGGGCTTTATTTTTTCTATGTCGTACACCTGCTTTACAAGCGGGAAGAACGGCAGTGTCGCTACATACATATCGTTTTCGACCTTGGTCTGACACGCAAGGCACGTTTTAAGCTCTCTGTCGCCCTTAATGCGGTAAATAGTGGCACACGCACCGCAGAAGCCGTTTCTGCATCCACAGCCTCTTATAAGCTGATAGCCGGCGTATTCCATCGCGCGCATTATCGTAAGATTGTCGGGCACGGTGTATTTTTTGCCGAAAAGATAAACATTTACTGTATTTTCCATTGTGCTCATCTCCTTAATATTCGTCGGGCAGTTCGTCTATTTCGTCGAAGCGGAAAACCGGACCGTCCTTGCAGACGTATTTTGAACCGACATTGCATCTGCCGCACTTGCCTATGCCGCACTTCATGCGAAGCTCAAGCGTTGTGTAGACCTGTGTTTTATCAAAGCCCAGCTCCTGCAGGCCTGCCAGAGTGAATTTAATCATAATGGGCGGACCGCAAAGAACCGCTATTTTGTCGGTTGAAAAGCCGAGCTCCTTTACAAAATTCGGAACAAAGCCCACATGGCCGTCCCAGTCGGGCTGTTCACGGTCAATGGTAAGGTGTACGTTTACATTGGCGTCGTTTGACCATTCCTCGACTATTTCACGGTAATCGACCAGGTCCTGTTTGCTTCTTGAACCGTATACTATATCGATTTTGCCGTATCTGTCACGGTAATGGCGGCAGTAGTTTATGACGGAGCGAAGGGGCGCAAGGCCTATGCCGCCCGCGACAAACAGCATGTCATGACCGACAAACTCGGTGTCAACGGGGAACGGTCTGCCGTAAGGGCCTCTTACGGTAATCTCTGTGCCGACCTCCATTGAGTGAAGCCACTCGGTGACACAGCCGCATTTTTTGATGGAGAACTCCATAAACTCGGTATTTGTGGGCGAGGATGTGATGGAGAACATCGCCTCCCCCACTCCGGGGATTGAAAGCATCGCACACTGACCGGGGCGGTGCTCGAAGGGCTTTTTGCCGTCACGTGTAACAACACGGAAGGTTTTTACATCGGGAGTGTCAATGCGAATATCGGTTACCACACCTATTTTGGGGATAAGCGGATCAAACTCGTTAATCATTTTCTTTGCCTCCCAGTGTTTTTATTACTTTGACTATGTTCATGCCGATGGGGCATTTTGAAACACATCTGCCGCATCCGACACAGGAGAACAGACCGTCGTTGTTAGTCGGGAAATATACAAGCTTATGCATAAAACGCTGACGGAAACGCTCTTTCTGTGTAAGTCGAGGCTGACCTGCAGACATCTTTGTAAATTCGGAGTACATGCATGAGTCCCAGCAGCGGAAACGCTTTACGCCGTGACCCGTGTTAAAGTCCTTTATGTCATAACACTGACAGGTTGGGCACACAAACGTGCATGTGCCGCACCCGAGGCAGGACTCGGAGAGCTTCGCCCATTCGGGTCTGTCGAAAAAGTCATCCGTTTTGTCGGCACCGAACATTGACACATCGAGATTTGCAAGAGGCAGACGGGACAGCCTGTCTTTTATAAGCTTTTTCTGTTCGTCGACTTCTGCGCTGTCGGTGTCCTCGGTAATGGACGGCAAAGAGTTAAGCAGGGCTTTTCCTTTTTCGGTTATGCCTTCAAAGAAGAAAGCGTTTTCGGTTTTATAACACTTTATGTCGCCTGCGGGGTCTGCGGGGTCAATGCCGAACGCCGTACAAAAGCATGTTTCATGGGGTTTGTCGCACGCCATTGAAATTATGACAGCGTGGTCTCTGCGGTTTTTGTAGTATGAATCGGTGTTTTCGGAGAGAAAGACCTTATCGAGGACATCAAAGCTCTTGACATCACACGCACGCACACCGAACACGACAAAATTATCGCACTCTTTTCGGGTGTCGATAATCTCTATCTTTTTGCCCTCAAGTTTGAAATCCATAAGATTTTCGGTCTGGGGGAAGAAAAAGTCCTTTGCGCTTCTGTTTGTATTGAGGGTGTTCGACAGCACTTTGCCCTCGCTCCACTTTTCGAAATCGGAACCGTTTTTGCCGTCAACGGGGATATAGAGAGTGTTATTCTCGGCGATTGCGGCAAACAGCTCGTTTATTTTATCGGAGGCAATTTTAACCATTTATATCACCTCTTTTTACTGCGTCGCCGGGTTCAATGTCATCGGTTGAATAATTTACAATCGGAGCACGTGAACCGACTTCCGCTCCTGCCTGATAATCACCGTAAAACGCGTCAATGTCTTTTATGAACTTGCGGTTTAACAGGTGAAGCGGAATGTGCTGAGGGCAGACTCTGGAGCATTCGCCGCAGTCGGTACAGCGACCAACCACGTGGAAGGCTCTTATTATATGAAACATTTTTTCTTCAAAGGAGCTTGACGCCGCCTTGTTTTCGACACCGGAATTCGGATTATCGAATACGCACTTTTCGCATGTGCAAGCGGGGCATACGTCACGGCAGGCGTTGCAGCGGATGCATCTTGAAAGCTCACCCTGCCAGAAGGCGAAACGCTCATCGGGTGTCATTTTTTCAAGACGCTCGACTTCGTCAAATCTGTGCGAGTCGACAACTTCCCCGTCTTTACCTAAAAGCTCATCATACGCAACGTGCTTTTTTGACTTGCAGTTAAGGCATCTTTCGGACAGCACATCGGCTCTGTTAAAAGTCTTTGTGCCGTCATAGAGAGTCTCGACCTTTACACTGTCGCCGTCGGTGTCAATCGAGAGAATACCCTCGACAGACGCTTTTATTTTGTTGACATCAATCATTCCGTCACAAGGAACACCGACCGCATATACCTTTTCTCGGTTAAAGCGATGCTCGGTCAGTAGCTGATTGAAGCTGTATGTGTCGCAAGGCTTTAAGAACACAAGAACCTTGTTTTCGCTTTTCGCGGTCTCTTTCACAAGATACTTTGAAAAGTTAGCGCCGCACAGATCGGACCACACAAAGTCCTTTTCGATTTCTTCGGCACCGGTAAACAGAGCGGGGGTAATGTCGTATGCGAATTCGCCCTTATGCCATCCGAAAACACGGTCAACCGTGCCGTCGGAGAGGAGCGACGAAGCCTTTGAAATAATATCTTCACGCTTTATTTCCTGCATCTTAAATCCTCCAATCTCTTGTTTTCACCGAGTGCGGCAACCTTTTCGGCGAAGTCGTTCATTGTGGCGGCGAACTTCGCGCCCTCTGCGGCCGATACCCATTCAACACGGGTGCGCTCTTTTTCTATGCCGAGATAGTCGAGCATCGAGAACAGCAGAGCCATTCTGCGGCGGGTATAGTAGTTGCCCGATGTATAATGGCAGTCCCCGGGGTGACAGCCGCATATTATGACACCGTCCGCACCACGCTGGAATGCACGGAGAATAAACATGGGGTTTACTCTGCATGAGCACGGAACACGTATTATCTTTATTTCGGCGGGATAGGCAAGACGGTTATTGCCGGCTAAATCCGCACCCGCATAGGAGCACCAGTTACAGCAAAAAGCAACTATAAGCGGTTTATATTCGTTTACTTGCATATCGCGTCAACCTCCGCCATAATCTGTTTATTCATAAAGCCCTTAAGGTCCATAGCACCCGACATACACGCGACCGTGCATGCGCCGCAGCCCTGACATACGGCTTCGTTTACCGTCGCGACACGGCGAAGCTTTGTTGTACGGTCGGGCATACGGAATTCGACCTCACTGTATGTGATAGCGCCGTAGGGGCATACCTTTTCGCAGGTGGAACAGCCGTTGCACATCATCTGATCGGCATGCGCGACACACGGGTTGCCTAAAAGCTTATCCTTGCACAGAAGCCCTATGACCTTTGACGCCGCCGCACCCGCCTGGGATACCGTTTCGGGGATATCCTTCGGCCCCTGGCATGTGCCCGAGAGGAACACGCCCGCCGTGGGGCTTTCAACGGGTCTGAGTTTGGGGTGAGCCTCGGTAAAGAAATCGTTTGTGTCCATGCTGGCTGTCAGCATAGTGGCAAGCGGACGGGCTGATTTGTCGGGTTCGATTGCCGCCGCGAGAACTACCATATCGGCATCTATCTCAAGAAGTCTGTTGTCGATAAGAACACTGCCGCGAACCTTCAGCTTTTTGCCTTCGGGCGACACCTTGCCGACCATGCCCTTTATGTAATGCACGCCGTATTCTTCAACCGCACGGCGATAGAATTCATCGAAGTTCTTGCCGGGGGTTCTTACATCTATATAGAAAACATAAACCTCGGTGTCGGGATATTTGTCACGGATGAGCATTGCGTGCTTTGCCGTGTACATACAGCAGATTTTGGAGCAGTACTCCTTGCCCTTTGCGGCGCATGAGTCACAGCGTGAGCCGACACACTGAACAAACACTATGGTGTGCGGATGCTCTCCGTCAGACGGACGCAGAAGCGTGCCGCCCGTGGGGCCTGCGGCGTTCATGAGGCGTTCAAGCTCAAGGCTTGTAATAACGTCCTTTGACTGTGAGTAGGCGTACTCGTCAAACGGCTCCATAGAAATGGGATTAAAGCCCGTCGCGACAACAATAGCGCCGTATTTTTCTTTTATGTATTCATCCTTGGCGTTGTAGTCTATTGCGCCTGCCGCACAGACCTTTTCGCAAAGTCCGCACTTGCCTGTCTTGAGCTTTGTGCAGTAGTTGGGGTCGATCGTTGCGACCTTCGGCACTGCCTGGGCAAACGGAATATATATGGCGTGGCGGTTATCCATGCCGAGGTTAAATTCGTTGGGGACTTTTTTCTGCGGACATTTTTCGGTGCAGAGGCCGCATCCCGTGCAGACATCCTCTTTTACGAAACGGGCGTGACGCTTGATTGTGACATCGAAGTTGCCGACAAATCCGCCGACCTCGGTCACCTCGGAATATGAGAAAATTCTGATTTTGTCATTCTGGGCGACATCAACCATTTTGGGTGTAAGGATACACGCCGCACAGTCAAGTGTCGGGAAGGTTTTGTCAAGCTGTGCCATTTTGCCGCCGATTGTGGGCTTTTTCTCGACTATGTCAACCGGGAAGCCCGCATCGGCAATATCAAGTGCGGTCTGGATACCCGCTATGCCGCCGCCGATAACAAGGGCACGTTTTGTAACGGGGCTCTCCCCCGGTGTGAGCGGTGCGTTGAGATTAACTTTTGCGATTGCCGCCTTAGCGAGGATAATGGCCTTTGCCGTGCCTGTGGGCATATCTTTATGTACCCATGAGCACTGCTCGCGAATGTTGGCGATTTCGACCATATAGGAGTTTATCCCGGCCGCTGCCGCTGTTTTTCTGAAGGTCTGCTCATGCATTCGGGGAGAACAGGAGCATACGACAATACCGGTAAGATTATTTTCTTTTACGGCATTTTTAATAAGATCCTGCCCCGCCTGAGAGCACATATAGGGATAATCCGCGGAGAAAACGACTCCGGGTTCGCTTTTTACAGCCGCCGCAACAGCCTTTACGTCAACCGTTCCGGCAATGTTTGTGCCGCAGTGGCACACAAAAACACCTATTCTTTGCATGGGTCATTTTCTCCTTTCTTATTTTGAATATTTACGCATTGCGCTGACAATTGCCTGCTGGGGCATATCGTCATCGAGCTTGGCGGGGATATCGTTCGGTGTGAGGTGGTTGCCGCCTTTTTCTCTTATGGCGACAAGGCGGACGGCTTCAATGATCTTTGCCGGCTCAACGTTTCGGGGGCATCTGTCGATACACGCAAAGCATGACAGGCATTTATAAATCGAGGTGCTTTTAAGGAGCTTGTCAATCTCGCCCGTGCCGACCATGTATACAAACTGATGGGGATGATATTCCATCTCGTCATATGCGGGACATGTGCCGGTGCATTTGCCGCAGCGCATACATTTAAGCGGATTTACGCCGCTTATACGGAGAATCTGTTCCTTAAGACGCATATTTTTATCGGTCATCGGTACCCTCCTTTACACCGAGAGCTTCGGCTAAAAGCTCCGTGAAATATATAACGGGAATTTCGTCCCCGGCGTTTTTGACAAGATTGTATTTGCAGAGCGGACACGCAGTTACAGCGCACTCGGCACCGTTCGACACGGCGCTTTTTGCGACAGCGAGGCTCTTTTTCTTTGAGTACTCGGGGTCTTCGAGGGCGACATAGCCGCCGCAGCACTCGTTTCGAAGCGGATATATAACGGGCTCGGCACCGAGGGCTCTTATAAAGTCCTCCATGACTTTGGGGTTTTCGACATCGTCAAACGCCATTACACGACCCGGGCGAAGCAATAAACAGCCGTAATACGCGGCGATTTTTCTGCCGGTCAGGGGGTTGACGACCTTTTCTTTGATTTTATCGAAGCCGACGACATCCCTTAACAGCTCAAAATAGTGCATGACCTTTGTTTCGCCGTTATAGGGGGCGTGGCTTTCTTTGTCCTGCGACAGATACAGATTTACTTTATTCGCGAAATCGGCATCGGTCGCCATGGCGTTGTTTGTCTGCTTTATCACGTTGTGGCAGGCAGAACAGACCGTGACAAGAATATTGTTTTCTTCCTTTGCGGCTCTTAACGCGCGCACGGATGAAAGCTTTGACGCTATCTCGTCTTTAGCGGTTACATACACACCGCCGCAGCACTGCCAGTCTTTTATCTCAACAAGCTCAATGCCGAGAATTTCGGCACACTTACGTGCGTAGAAATCAAGCTGTTTTGCTTTTGTGCGGAGTGTGCATCCGGGAAAATAACTGACCTTCATTTTCTGCCTCCAACTGTCAAACCATCTGTTCCGGGTGGAACACCTCATCGAATTTTTCCGCTGTAAGGAAGCCGAGCTGTACACAGGCCTCTTTAAGGGAAATGTTGTCTTTATATGCTTTTTTTGCCGTTTTTGCGGCGTTCTCGTAGCCGATATAGGGGTTAAGGGCTGTTACAAGCATAAGGGAATTATAAAGATTATGGTTCATCTTTTCTTTGTTGGCCTTAATGCCGACAACGCATTTATCCGTAAACGACACAATCGCTTCCGCCAGAAGTCGGGCGGACTGAAGGAAATTATAAGCGGCGACGGGCATAAACACGTTAAGCTCAAAATTGCCCTGAGAAGCCGCCATGCCGACTGCGACATCGTTGCCCATTACCTGAACGGCTACCATTGTGACAGCCTCGCACTGTGTGGGGTTTACCTTGCCCGGCATAATGGACGAACCCGGCTCATTTTCGGGGATGAATATTTCACCGAGACCGTCACGGGGACCGGACGCAAGCCAACGGACATCGTTTGCGATTTTCATCATATCGCATGCCGTCGCCTTTATTGCACCGTGTGCGAAAACGATTTCGTCCTTTGACGTAAGAGCGTGGAATTTGTTTGCCGCAGTTTGGAAGGGCTTGCCCGTAAGCTCGGATACCTTCTTTGCTACCAGAGTGTCAAAGCCCTTGGGGGCGTTAAGACCCGTGCCGACAGCAGTGCCGCCGAGAGCAAGTTCATAAAGAGGCTTTACGGCTGTTTTGAGAAGCTCGGCATCTCTTTCGAGGCTTGCACGCCAGCCGGAAATTTCCTGGCTGAACTTGATGGGGGTAGCGTCCTGCAAATGTGTTCTGCCGGACTTTACTATGCCCTCGTTTTCTTCTTCGAGCTTTTTGAAAGCGGCGATAAGCTTTTCGATTGCGGGCAGGAGCTTATCTTCAATTGCGAAAACCGCCGAAATGTGCATGGCCGTCGGGAATGTATCGTTTGACGACTGGCTCATATTTATATCGTCATTGGGGTGGCAGAGTTTTTCGCCCGCAAGCTGATTTGCTCTGTTGGCAATGACCTCGTTTGCGTTCATGTTGGACTGTGTGCCGGAGCCTGTCTGCCATACGACAAGCGGAAAATGATCGTTAAGACTGCCTGAAATTACTTCATCGCAGGCTTTTGTAATGACCTGCAGCTTTTTGTCGGTCATCTTTTCGGGACGAAGCTCGGCATTTGCGAGTGCCGCCGCCTTTTTGAGAATGCCGAAAGCGTGAGTTATCTCTCGGGGCATTGTCTCTATGCCGACACCTATTTCAAAATTCTCGTGGCTTCTCTGTGTCTGCGCCGCCCACAGACGATCGGCGGGCACAAGCATCTCGCCCATTGAATCATGCTCGGTACGATATTCCATATTATAGCCTCCCTGTTATATATCAAGGCTGTCGATAACAGCTTTAAGTGTATCCGCGCTCTTACGGAGAAGTGCTTCCTCCTCGGGGGTCAGCGGAAGATTTACCTTGCCTCTGACACCGTTGCGGCCTGCGAGGTTAAGAGTGCTCAGGCACACATTTTCTATGCCGTATTCGCCGTGCATCATGGTTGACACGGTCATTGTGGTGTCAATTCCCGTAAGAAGGCACTTGCATATGTGGCAGACGGAAACGGACACCGCATAGAACGTCGCGCCCTTACGCTGAATTACTCGCGCGCCCGATTTGCGGACGTACTGCTCAATCTCCTCAAAATTAAGAGAGGGTGTGTCAATTCCGGGGAGAGTGATAAGCTTGTTGCACTCTTTAATCGGGACATTTGAAATATTGGCAACCGACCACGGAATGAATGAGGAGTCACCGTGTTCGCCGAAAACATAGGCATGAACATTGGTCTGGTTAATATTGTAGTACTCCGACAGACGTGAACGCAGACGGGATGTATCGAGAATTGTGCCCGAACCTATAATGCGGCTCTCGGGGATTCCGGACAGTCTGCAGAAAGTGTATGTGAGAATGTCGACGGGGTTTGATACGATAATATATGTCGCAAGAGGAGCGTATTTTGTAATCTCGGGGATTATCTGCTTCATGATATTGACATTGGTCTGTGCAAGCTCAATGCGGGTCTGACCGGGCTTTCTGGGAATACCGGAAGTAATAATGACAATGTCGGAATTTGCGGCATCACGGTAGTCACCGGCATACACCGAGCACGCACCGCAGAAGGGTGTCCCCTGTCTTATGTCGAGGGCTTCGCCGAGGGCTTTGTCGTTGTTGATGTCAATCATGACGATTTCGGACGCAAGACCCATGACTGTGAGTGTGTACGCGATTGTCGAGCCGACACTTCCCGTGCCGATAATGGATATTTTGTTCATAAATGCACCATCCCTTTTTATCGCTTATATGGTTTTTATTCAATCGGAATTATTTTAACATTATACAATATCTTTTTCAATCGTATTTTTATCATAGATTGATAATTTTTTCACGAATTTTTTATGCACTTTTTTTTGGACGGATTTTCAGGCGAAAAATCAATTGACATTTTTTTAACGATATGTATTAAAAGGAGCGGAAGCAAAACAATACAGAATGCATAATGCAGAATGCATAATTTCGGAAGTCCTACGGACTTGGATTTATAAAGCTCCGCATAAGACAAGTTATTATGGCGTAACAAAGCTTTACCGTCGAAATGACCGAGAAATAAACTACCCAAGGGCGGCAAGTTTGGATGCAGAAACCGTTTTTCTCCCCCGAAGCTGTACTTTGTGCACTGCGAACTGCGGTCGGGCGAGCGCCAAAATGGACAAGAAACGCACCCACCAAGGGCGGCAAGTTTGGATGCAGAAACCGTTTTTCTCCCCCGAAGCTGTACTTTGTGTACTGCGAGTGGGAAAAAACGGTTAGAAAAACAAAAAAAACCGGCGTAACACAAAAATCAAAAAAAATAAACGGCTAAGTTAAATAAATAACTTAACCGTAAATCTTTTTTGTTTTTCGGTCTGCGCCAAAATGGACGCCCTTATCAGTCGCTGATGTAGGGAAGCAAGGCTAACTGTCTTGCACGCTTTATGGCAACAGTAAGCTCTCTCTGATGAGCGGCACATGTGCCTGTAACTCTGCGGGGCAGAATTTTTGCTCTTTCAGAAATAAAGCGACGAAGCTTCATGGTGTCCTTGTAATCGATAAACTCGGACTTTTCAACACAGAACGCGCAGACTTTTCTGCGGCCTTTTCTGTTCATGGGGCGACCGCCCTTAGCATCTCTCTTTTCGAAAGCCATGATTATATCCTCCTTATAAAGTTGAAGAAAAAGTTATCAGAACGGAAGATCGTCATCATCCACTACCGCTTCAAAATCATTGGCGGAAGTATTGGAGAATGAAGAACCGGTGTTAGCCGAGGAAACTGAGCCGGAGCTGTCGGACTTTGATCCGCAGAATTCGGTTCTGTCGGCAACTATTTCATACGAGACACGCTTATTACCGTTCTTGTCCTCGTATTTGTTGGTCTGCAGAGAACCCGAGACCGCAATCATTGAGCCTTTTCTGAAGTACTTTGTAACGAATTCCGCATTCTGACGCCATGCGACGACATCGAGGAAATCCGCTTTTCTGTCTTCACCGGCCTTCTGATAAGGGCGGTCAACCGCGATTGTAAATCTGCAAACCGAAATACCACTGGGAGTGGTGCGAAGCTCGGGGTCAGCTGCAAGGCGACCCGTTAATACACAACTGTTCATTCTTATTTCTCCTTATCTTGCGACTACAAGGTGACGAAGAACGCCGTCGGTGATGTTAAGCACACGCTCAAGCTCTGCAGGGAACGCGACATCGGCTTCGTATGTGTAAAGAACATAATAGCCGTCGGTCTCGTAGTTGATGGGATACGCAAGCTTACGCTGACCCCATTCATCCACTGCCTCCATGGTACCGTTTGATTCGATAAGAGCCTTGAACTTTTCAACGAGGCTCTTAGCCTTTTCTTCACCTGCTTTAAGTGAGAATACTACTACGGTTTCATACTTTGACATTAAGATGCACCTCCTTCTGGACTATGGTCCCCTTAACGGGAACAAGGATCGTGTATTTCGTAATACAACATTGGTATTTTAGCAACTTTGTCGCGTGTTGTCAAGCTTTTTTTATTTAACATCTGAGGTCGGCAAACAATCTCACCTTTTGCGAAGCTTTTATACATCAGTTCCGCAGGACTTCCGAAATTGTTAATTGTTCCGATATTGACAAAAGCTGTGTTTTAAATATAATATACAGTAGGTGATTGTATGAACAACAGTATAAGAATAT
>CAVFUV010000034.1:0-14095 GCA_963625735.1 bacterium | reverse complement strand
TCGTAGCCCTGATTACTGAGCAATTCGGCGAAATATCTGAGACGGTTAAGCCCTTTTTCGCCGGGCATTGCAATATCATTTGCAACTATTGCCACTTTTTTCATTGTTGTCCTCCAAAAATCGGCAGCAAAAAAAACAAACCCGTGACAGCCGACAATGTACGAGCATAATACCACAACATATAAGAAAAAGCAATAGCAATATTTTGTTATTTTTATATCAATCGGATAAATTTATACTGTTTTGTTCAATAAGTTCCGTTTGAACACCGAAATTACAATCTGTTAATAAAAAATTAATCAGCGTCAAACATATAGGCAAGGCGTTTTACGGACGAATAGAGAGCGGCTACGGCATCGGGAACATCGATATCGGATACATTATCGATACAGCTGCTCGCTTCAAGCGTAAAAATACCGCTATAATTTATCTTTTTTAGTGCCGCTATAATCGAAACAAAATCAATCCGCATGGTAAAAGGCGGCATATGAGAGTCGTGCCACTTATCATTATCATGAATGTGCAGAGCCTGAAGTCTGTCACCGAGAGACAGAATCATCTCTGGAGCGGTTGTGCCGAGGCCTTTCATTTCCGCATGACCTATGTCAAGACAGGCTACAAGATACGGGTCGTTTACGGCATCAAGGTGAGCAACAAAGCTTTGCGGATTAGAACATGCGGCATCACTTGCCTCATCCCTGTCGTGATTCCAGTTCCACATATTTTCGGTCGCGATTCTGACATCACAGGATTTCGCAAACGGCAGAAGCTCATTATACATCTCGGCATTTTCTTCGGCTGAGTCATTGTTATTGGGATGAATTACGCAGATTTTGCCGCCGGCTTCGGCTGTGCATTCAATGGCACGCTTAAGTATATCGAGATTTCTTTTTTCGCAGGACGGAAACGGAGCATGCGACTGATTGCAGAAAATTCCGTTGTCGAGACCGATTTTCTTAAGCTTGCGTGCAAAAGCGAGATAATCGGGTCTGCCCAAAGGGTGATTTTCATTATAATATAAAGTCATATTGTCACGGTTGCAATGAGCCATGGAGAACATGGAAAAATCCCATGCGTCAAAGCCCGCTTTCGCAATCGTGTCAACAGCTTTTTCTTCACCGAAGCGTTTTGAATAAAAATCTATTTCTGTGGAAGTAAGCATAAATTACATCTCCTGTTATGTCGAAAGAACAGCAGTGGTGGTCAGTGGCCGATGACCAGTATCCAGTATCCAGTATCCAGTATCCAGTATCCGGTATCCGGTGGCAAAGGAAGGTACTTCGTACCTTGAATTATATAGCTTAGCGGCAGTACCTTCCTATGACCGGTTACAGATAACCCGATTTAGTGAATTTTTATAAAGGCGATATCGGGGACATCACGGGAGGATGTTATGAAGATACGAAGCACCTGTGTTTCGACATTCATTTTTACAAGCTTTCTCGCACCGACCGTTGTGCCCTGTTCACGCACCATCCACGTGCCTTCATCGTTGGGCGACTGAACATTGAAGCTCTCTATTCTCTGCCCTTCGGCTATATTCTCGCCGAAATCGAGCCACTTTATCTTTTTGGTTTCGCCCAGGTCAATGTTGATATAGCACTGAGTTTCGCTGTTCTCGTATTTTTCAACAGTAACCTTTGCGTTCTCGGCAATGTTGACATCAAACTCACTGTGAAGCTTTTCACCGAGCTCGTGAAGACGGGCAACATCCTTTTCGTCAAGCCTGCCGCTCGGCATCGGAGGAACATTCAATATAAATGTGGTGTTGCTGCCGACCGAATCAACATAGGTCTTAAACAGCCTGTCAAGCGAATGCGGCTCTTCCTCGGGGTGATAGAACCAGCCGGGTCTTATGGACATATCAACTTCTGACGGAGCGAATACAAGTCCCTTGGAATAAATTATATTTGACACAGCACCGATATTGACATCGGTATTGTACATGTATTTAAGACTGCCCTCATCCGCAAAAGGACCTGCGCCTGTCTGAATTTCGGAAAATCCGCACAGCTCGGAGGGAACAACCGACCACTCTGCGTAGTGCTTGTCACCGCTCTCGTTTCCGCACCAGCGGATGGGCCCCTTGTCGTTGAATATGGTTGCATTGGGCTGATATTTATGAATAAGCTCAAAATAGCCGTCAAAATCATAGACCTGCTTTTTGCCGTTTGCACCCTCGCCGCATGCACCGTCGAACCAGACATGGAACACTTCACCGTAGCCCGTCAGAAGCTCGGTCAGCTGTCCTTTATAATAATCATTATAGTCATCGGTGCCGTATACGGGCGAGTTTCTGTCCCAAGGAGACAGATAGAAGCCGAACTTAAGACCGTGTCTGCGGCAGGCATCCGAAAATTCCCTGACTATATCACCCTTACCGTTTTTGTAAGGGCTGCTCTTGATTGAATGGTCCGTATATTTTGTCTGCCACAGGCAAAAGCCGTCGTGGTGCTTGGCGGTTATGACAGCGCCCTTCATGCCGGCGGCCTTAACGGCGGCACACCACTGATCACAGTCAAGCTCGGTGGGGTTGAAAATCGCGGGGTCTTCGGTGCCGTCGCCCCATTCAAGTTCCGTGTATGTGTTGGGGCTGAAATGGAAAAACGCATAGAACGGTGTCTCGGTTAAAAGTCTTAACTGATTTTTATCGGGCTTTACATGAGCCGCGGCTTTTATAAAATCTTTCATCTGTGTCTCTCCTTGCGGATAATATCAAAATTAAAGCATGTGAGGATATTGACCGGCATCGTGTTTTTTCATGAGTGCGTCATGAAGGACGGGCATATCCTCGGAATATGTTACGCCATACCACTTTTCATCGGTGGACAGCACCCTGACCGTGCCTTTGTTTTCGTTAATAAGTGCGTTCGGGATAAGCGGAAGATAATATTCCCCTTTAAGCGGATTTTCTTTTAGCGTGACATCGAGCCACGGAGCAAAACGGCTTTCGATTTCGTCTAAAATCTCGTGCTTGAAGCTCCAGAGATTCATTGAAACCATTGTGCCCGCCGGAACAAATGTATAGTTTTCTCCGTCCTCTGTAAATGCCGCTCCGCCGTCCTGCGGAATAATCTTTGTGCGTTCCGTAACGCCTGTCAGAAAGCCGTTTTCATCGACATTGCATACACCTCTTGAAACATATCCGTTTTCGGTAAGCGTATTTTCGATGCGATATCCGACCATTGCGTGCTCGGAAGCGTCTGTGCTGTTATCGAGGAAATCAGCCGCCGCTTTGAATGCGCCGGGGCCGTAATAGTCATCGGCATTTATAACGGCAAACGGTGTCTTTATGACATCCTTGGCACACAAAACTGCGTGCGCAGTGCCCCATGGCTTTGTGCGTCCATCGGGGACTGTGTAGCCGTCGGGCAGTTTGTCTGTTGTCTGAAAAGCGTAGGTCAGATCGACCTGATTTTCAATTCTCTTGCCAATTGCCTCGTGAAAATCCTGTCTGTTTTCGGGCTTTATGATGCAGACCACGTGATTAAATCCCGCTTTGTGTGCATCGTAAACCGAATAATCCATCAGAATATGACCGTAATCATCAACCGGGGCTATCTGCTTCATGCCGCCGAAGCGACTGCCGAGCCCCGCAGCCATAATTACAAGTGTTTTCTCCATTTAATTAACTAAACTCCCTTATTTCAAATCGTATACGGGGTTGGTCTCGGGATTCCTGTCGACATATTTGCCTCTTGTGAAATCCGGAAACTCAAGCAACTCACCGTTGTTTTTAAGTGACATTTCGCTGAGCGGAGTAACAGCCATCCATGATGCCGCATCATAGACATCAATCGGGGGCAGAGTCTTTTCTTTGACAGCAGTTATCCACGCGCGGACAACAAACCAGTCCATGCCTCCGTGACCTGCCTCAAGCATTTCTTTTGTGGTATTTTTCCAGAGATCGGAATTATAGTCGAGAAAATTCTTTACATTGCCCCAGAGCTCATCCTGATCCCATTCGCTCTCCATTTTCACGCCCTCAAGATAGACAATGTCGCCGTCCTCCTGATAGAGCCCCTTTTCGCCTCTTACGGTAAAGCCTCGGCTGTAAAAACGGGGAAGGCATGTGTCAAGCGTAAGCTCAATAAGCTCGCCCTTTTCGGTCTTGATAAATGTCTTGACTATATCCGACTGAGCGAATTCCGTTTCGCCGAGCGAAGGGATAAGATCCACGTGATTTTTTACGTATCTCTTAAGCCCCGTAGCCTTGGTGCAGACGGATTCAAGGGACACAAAACGGTTGCCTCTGTTTATATTGAGAATTTCGGCGATGGGTCCCAACTCGTGAGTGGGATAGTTTTCGCAGTTTCTGGCAATATAGTTGCGAAGTCTGTAATGGCGGTTTTTCTCGCCGTAGCATATCTCATTGCGAAGATCGTGCGCGTACTGACCGGAGCAGAAAATAATGTCACCCAGAAGGCCCTTGCGAACCATATTTTTGACCATCATTTCACGCTCGCCGTAGCAACAGTTTTCCATAATCATGCCCCATGTGCCGGTCTTTTCGTATGTATCGACAAGCTCCCAGCAATCATCAAGCGAATAGGCGCCGCCGACTTCAAAAGCCGCGGGAATGCCCTTTTTCATGGCTTCAATCGCTATCTGAATATGGCACTCCCAGTCGGTTGCGATATAAACGGAGTCAATATCGTTTCTGTCGAGAATTTCGTGATAATCGGTAGTAAAAACGGGGTCGGAATCGGAGCAGGCCTTTATTCTCTTTGCGCCGTTTTCGGCTCTGTCGGGATATTTGTCACACACGGCGACAACGTTAACATCGTCCATTTTTGCCATAAGCTCGGACATACCGCTTCCGCGACCGCCGAGGCCGATAATGGCAATATTGATTTTATCTTTCATGAATTTTCCTCCTGCCAAAAGGCTTTAAAAGCTTAGCTTATATGTTAAATAAAAACTTTTGTAAACAGCCGGATTGAGGGGTCGAGGGTCAGGGTGAATCAGGGGTCAGGGACCGGGGATTGGGACAGCTCCCTAATATCAATTGCTAATTGCCAACCACCAACTGCTCATTGCTCATTGCTCATTGCTAATTGCTAATTGCTAATTGCCAATTGCTCACTGCAAAAGACAGACAAAGGGCTGCACCGCCCGTCAATAAGCCGTTCGATGCTGCCCTGTTCCGGTTTTAATCAGTCTTCGCCCTCTTCAACATCATCCGCAACAGTGGGAGCTTCAGTGGGAGCCTCGGTCGGAGCTTCTGTCGGAGCCTCTGTTTTAGCCTCGGTGGGAGCGGCAGTCGGAGCTTCTGTGCGTGCCTCTGTGTGAGCGGCAGTATGTGCCTCTGTGTGAGCGGCAGTATGTGCTTCGGTGCGGGCCTCGGTGCGGGTTTCGGTGCGGCGTGTTGTTGTGGTTGTCTGATTATTTGTATTTCTTCTTGTTGTGGTTTCGTTTGTGAGAACCGTTTTTGCTCGGGTTGTAGTCTCAGAAGATGTAGTGGCTTCCTTCTTTGTTGTCGTCTCTTCGGTTGTGGTTTCATCCGCTGAGGTTGTGGACTCCTCAACCGTTGTTGTGGACTCCTCAACCGTTGTAAGAGTGCCGTTATCCTTAAACGCATTTATACCGTTTACGGCGATAATGCCGAGCACAAGCACCATGACGGCAAGCACGGCGGCGATGATTATAAACGCAACTGTTTTGCCCTTGGGATTTTTTGCGGGTTTGCCGTCAGCGGTATTTTCGGGCTGAGCTTCCTCTTCGGGCTGAATACCGAAGCCTTCATCTGTCGTAGCATCTGCTTCTTCGGGAATATGAACGGGAGCCTCGCTTGAAGTGGTGTCAACAAAATGAATGGGACTGTTGTCATCCTCTGTGTTATCGTCCGACATTGACTCAAAATCCATATCGGGTGTTTCGAAAATGTCAAAACGCATCTGATCTGAGCCGGTCTGCGCCTGCTCAACCTCTATAACCTTGACGGCTACAAGAGATACGGCGGCGTCATGATTTTCCATGAGAACGGATGACGCGACTTTACGGAGAATTGTCTGAATGTTATTCTCACTCTGTGAGCAGATTGTATTTAATTCTTCGGAAGAAATGTTTTTGAGTGTTTCATCGCTTAAAAGAATGAAAATATCATCGGGCTTTACGCCTGAATATGAAGCGATGCCGTAAGCGGAAGCACCGTCATCGTATTTTGTGTAATCGGGCTCGACACGGCTTAAAATTCCGTCGGCATACTTAAAAGCCGCGACATTGCCGCTGATGCCGACATAAATATTGTCATATTTTCCGGCTAAAACGGCCATACCGAACTCCGAAGAACTGAGATCGGCATTTTCTTTTATAAAATCCGCAAAGGACTTGAAAAACGATGTAATGGTATCCGCCGCATCGGTTGTATCTTCTTTTAATACAGCTGCTCCGTCGTTAAACAGATCGACAGCGCTTTCGGCAATTCCTTTAACGGACGAGCACGCAACACCGTAAAAAGGTGCGATTTCGGCACGACCTGCGACAAAAACACCCTTGTCGCTGTGTATTCTTTCTCTGGGCCAGGTTTTGCCTGCCGCGTTTATACTGCCGGTGTTAAATCCGGCTGCTCTTCCCTTTCTGGTTACAAGAGCGGCATCAACTATCATTGGCATATCATTTTACCTCCGAATTTAATTTTTGTATCGTATATTCTCTGACATCGGACGCAAGATACAGCGAACCGCAAATTACGAGAGCGTCAAAGTTGTTAAGCTTTTTAAGCGCGAGATCTATTCCGTCTGTCGGCTTATCTGTGCAAAAGACGGGCTTTTGATATTCTGCGACAAGCGCTGCGAAATTTTCGGCTGTCATCGCCCTGGGGTTTGTGGGAGTAACGGCTATCACTTCGTCAAAGCACGGCAAAAGAAAGCCGAGTGCCGTTTTTATGTCTTTGTCTGCCATCATACCCATAACGGCTAAAATTCTTTTGCCCTGAAGCGTCTGCTTTAAAAGCTCCGACAGCGCCCTGGTAGATGATTCATTATGCGAGCCGTCGAGAATTACAAGCGGTTTTCTGCTGAGAATTTCCGTTCGCGCGGGGATAAAAGCCGAAGAAATTCCGTCTGAAATATCACTGTCGGTTATATTATAGCCCTTTTCCTTAAGCAGACCGAAACATTCAAGACAGAGTGAAAGATTTTCGGGCTGACACACACCGGGGATTGAGATATGAATATTCTGTCCGTTATACTGCAAATCCGTGCCGAAAAGAGTGACGCTTTTGTCGGAGAACATTTTTTTGTCATCCGCCAAAATAAGCTCTGCGTTATTTTCTTTTGCGAAATTTCTGATGACACGAAGAGCGTTGGGGTGCTGATTTACACTTGTGATAACAGCGGAGTCGGGTTTTATAATCCCCGCCTTTTCCCACGCGATTTTGTCAATCGTATCGCCGAGCACCCGGACATGGTCAAGGGATATTGATGTGATAATCTCGGCAAGCGGATAATCGATTATGTTTGTAGCGTCAAATCTGCCGCCGAGCCCCGTTTCCAAAACAACAACATCCGCTTTTTGCTCTGCATACCACAGAAATGCCGCCGCCGTTATCGCCTCAAATTCAGTAGGATAAATACCCAGGGAATTTACTTTCCGCAATGCGGCTCTGACACGCTCGGTTACGGACACAAGGTCATCTTTTGGAATATATTCACCGTCAAGGCGAATACGATCACGAAACTCGATTACATACGGCGAGGTGTAAAGCCCCGTTCTGTAACCGGCTTTTTTAAGGACACTCGCAATAAATGTGCATGTGCTCCCCTTGCCGTTTGTGCCGGCAACGTGAATGCATTTAAGCTTTTTCTGAGGAGACCCGAGCTCTTCACACAGTCTGAGTGTTCGTTCAAGCCCGGGCTTTACTCCGAAACGCAGAAGCGAGTGATAAAAACCGACGGCTTCATCGTAATTCATGTATATTCCCTCTTAGCCGAGCTTTGCGATGCTCTCTTTAAGAAGTCTTGCTTTTTCGGAAAGCTTTGCGCCGTTCGCACGCTGTTCTTCAATGACATTGGCGGGAGCTTTAGAAAGGAAGCCCTGATTTGAAAGCTTGTTTTCTATCTGAGACAGACGCTTTTCAACATCGCCGAGCTCTTTTTCAAGACGCTTTTTCTCTGCCGCCAGATCGACCAGCTCCGCCATAGGCAGATAGAGCTTTGCGTTTTCGGTAACTATGCCGACAGTGCCGTCTGTCGAGAAAGCGTTTTCATCGGTTGCGGCGTCAAGACCCGAGGCGGACGCAAGACGGACAAAATATTTTGTGCCGTCCTTATAAAGCCGAGCTTCATTTGAAACAACATATATATGAGCCTTTTTTGAAGGCGGAACATTCATTTCCGCACGGCGGTTTCTGACGGCTTTTACTGCGGTCATAATCTTTTCCATATTCTCTTCTTCTTCGGGGAAATGAAGAGCGTCGGAATATTCAGGCCACTCGGAAATCATTATCGACTCGCCGTCATGAGGCAGTGTCTGCCATATTTCTTCGGTAATGAACGGCATAAACGGATGAAGAAGCTTGAGTGTATTAGAAAGAACATACACAAGAACCGCACGGGCGTTGTTTTTGAGTTTTTCATCGTCTGACGTAAGACGGATTTTGCATATTTCGATGTACCAGTCGCACAGAACATCCCATATAAAGTCATAGAGCTTTGATACGGCAACGCCGAGCTCAAACTTATCGAGATTTTCGGTAACGGACTTTACAACATCGTTATAGACACTCAGCACCCACTTGTCTTCGAGTGCGAGTTCATCCGGGATATGCGGCGCGGGCTCGTTTTCGCCGAGGTTCATCAGAACGAAACGCGCGGCGTTCCACAGCTTGTTTGCAAAGTTTCTTGAGGCCTCAACCTTTTCATCGGAGAAGCGTGTGTCATTTCCGGGGGAATTGCCCGTTGCGAGGGTAAATCTGAGGGCATCCGCACCGTATTTGTCGATAATCTCAAGGGGATCTATGCCGTTGCCGAGAGACTTTGACATTTTTCTGCCCTGAGCATCTCTTACAAGGCCGTGAATGAGAACCGTGTCAAACGGAACACGTCCTGTGTATTCAAGTGCGGAGAAAATCATTCTGCTGACCCAGAAGCCGATTATATCATAGCCTGTGACAAGCGTGTTTGTGGGATAATAGTGCTCAAAGTCCGCTGTTTTCTCGGGCCAGCCCAGAGTTGAGAAGGGCCACAAAGCGGATGAAAACCATGTATCAAGCGTATCGGGGTCCTGTGTAAGATTCTTGCCGCCGCACTTGGGGCAAACGCAAACATCCTCTTTGCTTACGGTGATTTCACCGCAGTCATCGCAGTACCATGCCGGGATTCTGTGACCCCACCACAGCTGACGCGATATGCACCAGTCACGTGTATTTCTCATCCAGTTGAGATAGTTCTTTGTAAAGCGTTCAGGGACAAAAACGGTCTCGCCCTTTTCGACAGCCTCAATTGCGGGCTTTGCGAGGGGCTCCATTTTTACGAACCACTGCTTTGAAACCATCGGTTCGATGCTTGTGTGACAGCGGTAGCATGTGCCGACCTCATGCTTTAAGGGCTCGATATACTTTATGTATCCGCCCGCTTCAAGATCGGCGACAATTGCCTTTCTCGCTTCAAGTGTGGTCATGCCGGCGTATTTGCCGCAGTCGAGTACCTCGGGCTCATCGGCAGCCGCCTTACCGCTTGCGATATAAGCATCCGCTTCGGCTTTTTCAGCGGCACCTGTGAGGTGACCGTCATATGTAAATGTGCGAACCATGGGAAGATTGTGTCTTCTGCCGACTTCAAAGTCGTTGGGGTCATGCGCGGGAGTGATTTTAACAACACCCGTACCCTTTGTCATGTCGGCGTGCTCGTCGCACACAATGGGAATTTCTTTGTTGAGAAGAGGAAGTATAACATGACAGCCGTGAAGGTGCTTGTATCTCTCATCCTCGGAATTTATCGCGACAGCGGTATCACCGAGCATTGTCTCGGGACGGGTTGTCGCAAGCTCGAGCTGTTCGCCCGTCTCTTTTACGGTATAGAGAAGATGCCAGAAATTGCTGTCCTGCTCTGAATATTCAACCTCGGCATCTGAAATGGACGTGTTGCAGAAGGGGCACCAGTTAACCATTCTGTTGCCGCGATAGATAAGTCCTTTTTCGTAAAGACGGACAAAAACTTCCTTTACGGCCTTTGAACAGCCCTCGTCAAGGGTAAAGCGTTCACGGTCCCAGTCACAGGACGAGCCCATCTTTTTAAGCTGTTCTATAATTCTGCCGCCGAATTTCTTTTTCCAGTCCCACGCACGGACAAGGAATGCGTCTCTGCCGATGTCGTCTTTTGTTATGCCTTCTTTGCGCATGGCCTCAACGATTTTGGCTTCTGTCGCAATTGAAGCGTGATCGGTACCGGGAAGCCACAGTGTGTCAAAGCCCTGCATTCTTTTGTAGCGGATGAGAATATCCTGCAGAGTGTTGTCGAGTGCGTGACCCATGTGAAGCTGCCCCGTAATGTTCGGCGGGGGAATGACTATTGTATATGTGGGCTTGTCTGCCTCACACCCGGCATGAAAATATTTCTTTTCGAGCCATGTTTTATATATTCTGTCTTCGACATTTTTGGGATCGTAGAGTTTATCAAGCTGTTTGCTCATATTATCGAACCTTTCTAAAATGCGTGTTAGCTTTACTATTTTACTACTATTAAAACTGTTTGTAAACCGTTATTGTGTTAAAAATTCTTTAAGTGCGGAATATCTTTTGTTTTGTCTGTTGTTTTGAACCATACGGAAAATTATTTCTTCGTTTCCGACAATTACAAGCATCTTTTTGGCACGTGTAACCGCCGTATAAAGCAGGTTTCTGTATAAAAGCATCGGCTGAACACCCGAGAGCGGCAGAATAACCGCCGGGTATTCACTGCCCTGACTTTTATGAACCGTGACGGCGTACGCAAGCTCAAGCTCCGACAGATTATCGGTGGGATAATCGGCCGTGCGGTCGTCAAATTCAATGGTCATTGTGCCTGCGGCATAGTTGATTTTTTTGAGAATGCCGATATCGCCGTTAAAAATACCCTCGCCCTCTTCTGCACCTCTGTGCCACTCAAGACGATAGTTGTTTTTGACCTGCATGACACGGTCACCCTCACGAAAAAGCTTGCCGCCTGTCGTTGTGACCTCGTTTTTTGTCTTTTGCTTCGGGTTTAACGACGACTGCAGAAGCCTGTTTAGATTGACTGTGCCCGAGTCGCCCTTTCTTGACGGACACAGCACCTGAATATCCGTAAACGGGTCAAATCCGTAGGCGTCGGGCAGGCGTCTGGCTAAAAGCTGCGCGACAGTCTGCGGCGTCTGAGAGTTATCTCTTTTCATAAAGAAAAAGTCGCTGTCGGTTTTGGTAAGCTCGGGCATTTCGCCGGTTATAATGCGGTGTGCGTTCATGACGACAAGGCTTTTCTGAGCCTGTCTGAATATTTCGGTCAGACACACAACCGGGATACACTCCGAACCGATTATATCGGTAAGCACATTTCCCGGACCTACACTCGGCAGCTGATCGGAGTCGCCCACAAGAATAAGTCTCGCTCCGAGCGGCAGTGCGTCAAGAAGGCTTGCGAAAAGCTCGGCGTCAACCATTGACATCTCATCAACAATAAGAGCGCCGCACCTCAAGGGGTTTTCGGCATTGCGGTTAAAGGTCGGTTTTTCGGTGTCGTCCCACTCAACCTCCAAAAGACGGTGAATGGTTTTCGCTTCCTGCCCGCATACTTCACTGAGGCGTTTTGCGGCTCTGCCGGTGGGTGCGCAAAGAAGCACATCGACATGCTTTTTCTTGAATACCTCTATAATGCCCTTGACGGCTGTGGTTTTGCCTGTACCCGGCCCGCCCGTCAGAACGAGCATGCCCTTTTCACCGGCGGTTTTGAGCGCTTCACGCTGTTTGCCGGCGTAGTGAACACCTGTTACGGCTTCGATTGTGTCGATATCAGACTCTATTGTGGAAATGGCCGACGGGGCGAATTTTGTCATTAAGGCGAGCTTTTCGGCAATCTGCTTTTCGGCTATATAAAGCCTCGGAAGAAAAATGAATTCCTCGCCCGACACAGTGTCGGACACAAGCTGTTTTGAGTCGATAAGCTCGTCAATTGTATTGTCAGTCTCTTCTTCTGTCATATCGAGCCTGTCACAGCAAGGAGGGACAAGCTTTCTTCGGGGAATGCATGTGTGGCCGTTGGACAGATTGTGCGTTACGACATAAATAATGCCTGCCCTGCGGCGGTAAACCGAATCGGGAGACAGCCCCATAGCCTCGGCTATCAGTTCGGATCGTTCAAACGTGAAGCCGTTGACAGTTCCGAAAAGTATATACGGATTTTCTTTTATAACATTAACGGCATTTACACCGAAATATTTATAGATTGTCGTGCTCTCGGTGGGGGTTACTCCGTAATTTTCGAGTTCAAGAAGCACCTGTCTCAGAGAAGTAAGTCTGCGAAATTCGTCCGAGATTTTTCGTGCCTTGTCTTTTGAAATACCGTTTATCACGGCAAGGCGTTCGGGGTCGTTTTCGAGCACATCGAAGCTCTCTTCACCGAAGCGTTCTATAATTTTAGCGGCAAGCTTGGGACCTACTCCCTTTACGGCACCTGACGCCAGGTATCTGAAAAGCTTAGCCGCCGTGTCGGGCAGAGAACGCCTGCATGCGTCAAACTTAAACTGTCTGCCGAAAACCTCGTGTGACACCCATTTGCCCTGCAGCTTTACTTCTTCTCCTGCGGCAATTTCGGACACCACGCCCACTGCGGACACAAGCTCACCCGCACAATTTATTTCGAGCACCGTGAAGCCGCTGACGCTGTTATGAAAAACAACCTCTTCGACAACTCCCGATACCGTATTGCTGTTTAAGTCGGGCATTATATTCTCCTATTCATCCGTATGCTCGTCACCGGGACGGAACACATAACCGTTGTTTTCAAGATATTTCATATCACCGAGCATTCTCTCAAGCCCCAGAGCGGCGCATTTCTCGGGATGCGGAGCACGGTATGTGCGAATGCCTGTATTTTTCTCGATAAATTTATCAAGTCCGAAAAGCTTTGCCGTGCCGCCCGTAAGAATAATACCGTTTTCGGCAATATCGGACACAAGCTCGGGCGGAGTAATCTCAAGCACCGAGCGAATGCAAGAGAGAATTTCATCAACACAGGGCTTTAATATCCAATAAACCTCGGTTGAGGTAATTTCAAAAAGTACGGGCATGCCTGTTTCGGTATTTTTGCCGCCTGCGATAAAGGCGACCTCTTCATTTCTGAAAACTGCCGTGCCGACGGTCTTTTTAATTTCGTCCGCAGTGTCGAAGCCTATATTAGTATTATGCTCATGCAGAATATATTCACGGATTTTATCCGTAAAAATGTTGCCGCCGACCTTTACGCATTTTGAAACGGCAATGTTGCCCATTGTCACAACGGCACAGTCGGTGGTGCCGCCGCCGATATCACAGACAAAAGTGCCCCTCGGCTCTCGAAGGCTTACCCCCGCACCGATGGCGGACGCAAGTGCCTCATCAAGAAAGCACGCTCTGCCCGCACCTGCGGAATAAATAACATCAAGAATTGTCTTTCTCTCAAGCTCGGTAACGGTGCTCGGCACCGACATCAGAACATTGGGTCTTAAAAGATGGTGTCTGCAAAGGCGGTCAAGATAGAATTTAAGCGAACGGCACGCCATATCATAATCATTGACAATGCCGTCATTTATCGGATAAACCGCACGCATTGAAGCGGGAATTTTGCCCTTCATCTTTTTTGCGGCTCTGCCGACTGCCACGGGCTTATTTGTATATTTGTCACATATAACAACGGACGGCTCACTTATTATGATACCCTTGTCATCCTGACAGAGAGTAATGTTTGACGAGCCGAAATCGATACCGATTCTGACGCCGGGCATGCGGATTCACCTCCCGATAATAATACATAATATAGTAGCATATAAGTCAGCATGAATGCAAGCATAAAATAATTCCGAATGCAGAATGTAGAATGCATAATGCAGTGGACCTGTATAATAAAAGTGTACATTTGAAGTTCGTAATGATATAATGCAAATA
>CAVFUV010000033.1:1014-14164 GCA_963625735.1 bacterium | reverse complement strand
TATTTGCATTATATCATTACGAACTTCAAATGTACACTTTTATTATACAGGTCCAATGCATTCTACATTCTGCATTCTGCATTGTTTGCAAAAGTTTGACAAGTTATTATATAGCTCACCCTATTTGTGAATATACAGTGAATATACAAAAAAATCTTGTTAATTCCCTCTTACTATGATACAATATATTTACTTGTATTTTATCGGAGGATAATTTTATATGAACAGAACACAGGCGCGTGAACAGGCATTTATCTTTATGTTTGAAAAGCTCTTTAATCCCGAGCTTTCATTCGAAGAAATGTCGGAGCTCGCACAGAAAAGCAGATTTTTCGAAACCGACGATTACACAAAAGAGATTTTTGAAAAGTCCGTTGAATACACCGATACAGCCGACGAGATTATAAATAAATATGCAAAAGGATGGAAAACCACTCGCCTTGCGAAGGTTACTCTCTGCATTCTCCGTCTTGCAATTGCGGAGATTATGTGTGTTGAGTCTGTCCCCGATGCTGTGTCTGCGTCCGAAGCCGTGGAGCTTGCGAAAAAGTACGCGGCACCGTCCGACGCTCAGTTTATAAACGGAATTCTGGGCACTGTTATCAGAAACAAGGAGCAGGCATGATTTCTCTCGGAATCGACACCAGCAACTATACAACCTCAGCCGCTTTCTATAACTCCGATACGGGTGAATATATCCGTGAGGGCAAGCTCCTCCCCGTAAAACAGGGCGAAATGGGACTAAGACAGTCCGATGCCGTGTTTCATCATGTCATACAGCTGCCCGAGGTTATAGCCGCACTTCACAAAAAAGCGGATTTTGTCCCCGATATTATTTCCGTTTCGGTGTCGCCGAGGGACGCCGAAGGCTCATACATGCCGTGTTTTATGACAGGCAGGGGCACAGCCGAAATTATGGGCGATATGTTTAATCTGCCGGTGTACCGTTTTTCGCATCAGGCGGGGCATATTGCGGCGGCACTTCTCTCCGCGGATAAGCTTGATGTTATGCAGAATAAATTTCTGGCGTTTCATGTGTCCGGCGGCACAACCGAAGCGGTTCTCTCTGAGCGCGATAAAGAAAAGATAATGAAGCTGACCCCCGTCGCGTCGTCGCTCGACCTGCATGCGGGGCAGGCGATTGACCGTGTCGGCGGAATGCTCGGACTTAAATTTCCGTCCGGTGCCGAGCTTGACAGGCTCAGCCGCCAAAGCAAGAAAGAATATAAAATTCATCCATTCATAAAAGACAATTCATGCAGTCTGTCGGGTGTCGAGAATAAGTGCGGAAAAATGCTCGAAGACGGCGAAAATCCCGCGGACATTGCGAAATTCTGCATTTCATACATTATGACCGCACTCGAAAAAATGACGGACGGTCTTACCGAAAAATACCCCGGACTGCCCCTTGTATATTCGGGCGGCGTAATGTCAAACTCACTGATAAGAGAACGATTTTCACAAAAATACAACTGTGTTTTCGCTTCAGACGGTCTATCAACCGACAACGCCGTGGGCATTGCGTGCCTCGGCGCGATGAAGCACAATATCTGATATAATGAATATTCCCGTTATTACGGTTACCGAGCTTAACCGATATGTAAAAACAATGTTCGACACCGAGCTTATGATGCAGTCAATATTGGTGTCGGGCGAAATATCAAACCTCTCCGTTCATGCCAAAACGGGGCATATGTATTTTTCGCTTAAGGACGAGAATGCCGCATTAAAGGCTGTCATGTTTTCGTCTGCCGCGTCTTATCTTAATTTTCGTCCCGAAAACGGCATGAAGGTTCTGGCCCTCGGAAGAGTCGGCGTATTTGAGCGTGACGGCGTTTATCAGCTTTACGTCAACAAAATGCAGCCCGACGGCGCAGGGGCGCTTGCGGTGGCATTCGAGCAGCTTAAAAAGAAGCTCGCTTCCGAAGGACTCTTTGACCCATCTCGCAAAAAACAGATCCCGAGATTTCCCAAAACCATAGGTGTTATCACATCCCCGACGGGTGCCGCCGTGCGTGACATTTTCAGTGTCATAAAACGCCGTTTCCCGGTTTGCACCGTTGTTTTTAAGGGTGTCAGCGTGCAGGGCGCGAAAGCTCCCGAGGAGATTATAAACGCCATAGAGGAATTTGACCGCAAAAAGTGTGTCGATGTGCTTATTGTCGCCCGTGGCGGCGGCAGCGCGGAGGACCTGTGGTGCTTTAACGATGAGCGTCTTGCCCGTGCGATTGCCGACTGTTCGATTCCTGTGGTGTCGGGTGTCGGGCATGAAACCGACTTTACGATTTGCGATTTTGTGAGCGATTTAAGAGCTCCCACGCCTTCTGCGGCGGCTGAAATCGCAACTCCCGATATTGACGCCATGCGAATGGATGCCGCGGCCCTTACCGAGAGTCTTTTTGACACAATCAAAAATAAAACCGAATCCGAAAGGCACAGACTGGAGCTTCTTTTAAGCCACCGTTCATTCGCGAGTGCCGAGAGCTTTTTTGAAGGCGAGAAAAACAGCCTCGAAAAACTCAGAACTTCGCTTTTCTCACTCACCGAGAAAAATTTTTCTTCACGCAGACTTCTTTTGGATACAAATATATCAAAGCTTGACGGGTTAAACCCCTTAAGCGTTCTGACAAGAGGCTTTGCCGCAGTCAGCGTAAACGGCAAAATTGCCGACAGTGTACACTCTTTAAACGTCGGTCAGAATATATCAATACGCTTTTCCGACGGCACGGCCGAAGCGAGCATTATAAAGTGCGATTAAGGCTTTTATATACAACAGGAGCATAATATGAAAAAACAGTCCTTACCCGAAAATATGACATATGAAGAGGCGATGGAACGCCTGTCCGAAATCGTCCGTCTGCTTGACGGCGGCAAGCTGTCGCTCGATGACAGTGTAAAGCTTTTTGAAGAGGGCGCCGCACTTGCAAAATTCTGCGACAACGCCCTTAAAGCCGCCGAGCTTAAGATAAAACAGCTCAGCGAAATTCCCGAAGAAACGGAGAATGACTAAAATGAATGATTTTGCCGAATCTCTTAAGAACATTAACAAAAAGTTAGAAGAGCTGACCCCCGTCGGCTGTGACATGACGGCCGGCATCCCCGAGATGCTCACCTATTCTCTTGAAGGCGGCGGCAAACGAATACGCCCGCTTCTGTGCCTTAAATTTGCCGAGTGTGTCGGCGGCAGACAGGAGGACGCAATGTATTTTGCCTGCGCCGTTGAGTTTGTGCATACATATTCACTTATTCACGACGACCTTCCGTGCATGGATAACGACGACTACCGCAGAGGCAAGCTGTCGAGCCACAAAAAGTTCGGTGAAGCAAACGCTCTTCTTGCCGGGGACGCGCTTCTCACACACGCTTTCGGCATTATCGCGAAGGCAAACACCGAGGGCGGAATAGATGCCGCAAAATGCGTTCGCGCCGTTAAAGAGCTGTCGGAGCTTGCCGGCATAAACGGCATGATTGGCGGTCAGTATATAGATCTTGAATATGAAAACAAATCGGCAGACGGCAAGGTGCTGTTTACAATGGACGCGCTAAAAACCGCGAAGCTTATAGAAGCCGGCTGTGTTTTGGGTGTTATCGCAGGCGGCGGCACCGAGGAGCAGATAGACAGAGCCCGCAAGTTCGCCCTGAATTTAGGCATAGCGTTTCAGATTACCGATGACTTGCTCGAAACTCAGGACGAGGGCAACTCCGACGAAGCAAACAACAAATCAACATATATTACCGTTTTCGGCAAGGAAAAGGCACGTGAGCTTGCCGAAGAGTACACGGCAAACGCCGTATCGGAGCTTAACTCCTTCGGTGAAAGTTCAGCCGATATAAGAGCGATTTCTCTTGCGCTTTTAGGCCGTACAAAATAATTCGAGGGCAAAATGGAATATCAGTTTCTTAACAGAATAAAATCGCCGGCGGACGTAAAAAAGCTTGACGAAAAGGACCTGCCGATTCTGGCGGAGGAAATTCGTGACGAGCTTATTAAAACCGTATCGAAAAACGGCGGTCATCTGGCATCAAACCTTGGTGTAGTGGAGCTTTCAATCGCTCTGCACAGGGTGTTTAATTCCCCAAAAGACAAAATCGTGTGGGATGTCGGTCATCAGTGCTATGTCCACAAGCTCCTGACCGGCAGATTTGACGACTTCGAGACAATTCGTCTTCCGGGCGGTCTTTCGGGGTTTACAAGACGCTACGAGAGTGAGCATGACATAATGTCCGGCGGTCACTCAAGTGTCGCTCTGTCCGCGGCTTACGGCATTGCGGCCGCAAACAGAATAAAGGGCAAAAAAGATTATACGATTGCGGTTGTCGGTGACGGCGCGTTTACGGGCGGCATGGTGTATGAGGCCCTTAACAACGCAGGTCGCGCGGGCAAGGGCACAAAGCTTATTGTCATTCTTAACGACAACGAGATGTCAATATCGAAAAATGTCGGCGCGCTCGCAAGATATTTTGCCGTTATAAAGGCAAATCCCCGCTATTTCAGACTTAAGGCGAGAACCGAAAACGCACTCAATAAAATTCCGTTTGTCGGCAGAAAAATGGCAGCTGCTATTTTCCGCCTTAAGACAGCACTTAAAAACAAGATATATAACTCCACAATGTTCGAGGACCTCGGCTTTCGCTATATGGGGCCCATTGACGGACATGATATAAACCACCTCTGCGACGCTCTTAAAGGTGCGGTTGAGGCGGATTACCCCGTAATTCTTCATATCAATACAACAAAGGGCAAGGGCTACGAGTTTGCCGAGAGAGCTCCCGATGCGTTTCACGGCGTGTCGGCGTTTGACCTCGTTTCGGGTGAGCCTATTTTCAGTGAACCGAGTTTTTCGGATGAATTTGGCAATTTTATCGTAAACGCGGCTGCAAAGGATAACCGTATCTGCTGTATAACGGCGGCAATGGCTCTCGGCACGGGACTTAAGCAGTTCAGTACCGATTACCCCGACAGATTTTTTGATGTGGGCATTGCCGAACAGCACGCAACCACATTTGCGGCGGGTCTTGCGAGGGGCGGTATGCTCCCGGTGTTCGCCGTATACTCGACATTTCTGCAGAGAGCGTATGATCAGATAATTCACGACTGTGCCATGCAGAAGCTCAAAATCGTGTTCGCAGTTGACCGTGCGGGCTTTGTAGGCTCCGACGGCGAGTCGCACCACGGTATATTCGACACGGCTTTTCTCAATTCCATTCCCGATATAACCGTTATGGTGCCGTCAACGTTCAAAGAGCTTGACAACTGCTTCTATCGTGCATTATATCACACCGACGGCCCTGTCGCCGTAAGATACCCGAGAGGCATAGAACCGAAGCTCCCCGATGATTTCGAATATTCGGGCTCCGACTGGGATTATTACGGAAACGAGTCCGCCCCCTTTGCGATAGTAACCTACGGCAGACTGTTTTCACACGCCTGCAAGGCAAAACAATTGCTCGCCGATATGGGCACGGATGTCGCCATACTTAAATTAAACACCATTAAGCCCGTGTCAAACGGCTCGGTAAAAAGCGTTCTGCACTGCAAAAACGTGTTCTTTTTCGAAGAGGGTCAGCGTTTCGGCGGCATAGGGGAGACCTTCGCCGACAAGCTGTTCAAATTCGGCTACACCGGAAAATACGCTTTAATCGCCGTTGAAGGTGAATTTCCGGTTCATAATACCATAAACGGACTTCTTGCCCATTACGGACTCGACTGTGACGGCATGGTACAAAAAATTCTTAAGGATACTCAAAATGACTCAGAAGAAGAGACTTGATCAATATCTGTTCGACAACGGTTTGTTTGAAAGCCGAGAAAAGGCCAAGGCGGCTGTCATGGCGGGCATGGTCTATGTCAACGGCGTTAAGGCGGCAAAGCCCGGCGACACCGTAAAAGACGACTGCAAGGTCGAAGTCCGAGGCGGCATGGAATTTGTCAGCCGCGGCGGATATAAGCTCAAAAAAGCGATGCGGGTGTTCCCGATTTCTCTCGAAAACAAAACCTGCATGGACATAGGTGCGTCAACAGGCGGCTTTACCGACTGCATGCTTCAGAACGGAGCGGCGAAGGTCTATTGCATCGATGTCGGCTACGGGCAGCTTGCGTGGAAGATACGCAGTGACGAGCGTGTTGTCAATATGGAACGCACGAATATAAGATATGTCACTCCCGATATGATACCGGACGGGGCGGATTTTGCGTCCGTTGACGTGTCGTTTATATCTCTTCGTCTTGTTCTGCCCGTGCTTTTTACTCTGCTTAAAGACGAGGGCGAGGCGGTGTGCCTTATAAAGCCTCAGTTTGAAGCGGGCCGTGAAAAGGTCGGCAAAAAGGGCGTTGTGCGTGAAAAAAGCACCCATGTTGAGGTTGTCGAAAATATTGTCGCTTTCGCAAGGGAAGTCGGTTTTTCCGTTGCGGGGCTTGATTTCTCGCCCATTAAGGGGCCCGAAGGAAATATAGAATATCTTATGTACATAAAAAAAGGCGCTGCGGCGGAATTTGAGGCGGACGCGGCACAGGTTGTCGAAATGTCACATGCCGCTCTTGACAAAACATCGGCCGTGCCGCTTACATAAGGAGTGATTTTATGAAGGTTGCCATCATGGCGAACCTGACCCGAGAGAGGGCGTTTGCCGTTACCGTTAAGGTGTGCGAAAAGCTCAGGGAGCTTGGAATTGAGTACGCCTTTAATGACGAATTCAAAAACAGACTTATCCGCATTCCGCTCGCGTCGTTTGAGGATGTCGCGACACTGTTCTCCACCTGTGACATTGTCATTTGCATAGGCGGCGACGGCACCGTTATTCATACGGCAAAAATAGCATCCGCTTACGGCAAGAAAATTCTCGGAATAAACGCCGGTCGAATAGGCTTTCTGTGCGATGTGGACGCAGACGAGCTTTTCTATCTCGACAATCTTCTGACGGGTGAATACAATGTCTGCAGTCGAATGATGCTCTGTACCGAGATAACACGTGACGGCAAGATGATAGCAAACGAGCACGTTTTAAACGATGTCGTTTTCGGCAGAGGTACCGAAATTTCTCTGTGCAACATTTCCGTTAAGGTTAACGGCAAGCAGATATTGAATTACATAGCCGACGGCATTATTCTGTCAACCCCCACAGGTTCAACCGCTTATTCAATGTCGGCAGGCGGGCCTATAATCGAACCGACACTCGAAGCGATAATGCTCACGCCCATCTGCCCCCAGTCGCTTGTGTCACGTCCGTTTATCTTTGACGGAAACGCCGAGTTTGAGGTTGTGTGCAAGCCCATGCATGTGGGTTCTGACCCCGGGCTTTCATGCGACGGAGGCGAGACCATGCTTTTGCAGGACTGCGACGTTGTAACCGTAAGGCGTTCGTCACTCACGGCGGATATAATTTCAATCCGTTCCGATAATTTTATAGATGTGCTTAACCGCAAAACCGAGTTTAAAAGTGAGAGGTGACATATAACAAATGAAAAAGAACAGACAGACCGTTATTGCCGAGCTTATCGAAGAAAACAGCATAGGCACACAGGAGGAACTGCTCGACAGACTTCTCAAAATGGGCATAAACGTAACTCAGGCAACGGTATCAAGAGATATAAAGGAGCTTCGTATCGTAAAGCGTGCGGCGTCGGACGGCGAGTACCGCTATTTTCTGCCGTCACGCCTTCCTGCGGAAAATACGTCAAAATATATGTCAATTCTTGTCGGCTCCGCAATTTCAACGGATGTCGCGCAGAACATAGTTATATTAAAGTGCCACGTCGGCACGGCACAGGCGGCGTGTGCGGCTCTCGACTCCATGGGGCTTGAGGGTGTCGCCGGAACAATCGCCGGGGATGACACCATTTTTGTCGCGTGTTACACTTCCTCCAACGCTCTCGCCGTCAAAAAGAAGCTCGATTCGATTTTAGGACTGTAATATTATGCTTAAAAGTCTGCAAATAGAAAATATTGCGACAATTGAAAGCCTCTCGGTTGAATTTTCGAAGGGGCTTAATGTGCTTACGGGCGAAACGGGTGCCGGCAAATCCGTGATTGTCGACTCCATTAACGCCGTGACGGGCGAAAAAACCTCACGTGATCTTATACGCACGGGCGCGGCAAATGCATGTGTTACCGCGCTGTTTGCCGATATCTCCGACGAACTTAAAGCAAAGCTTATTGACTGCGGAATGCCGACAGAGGATGACGGCACTCTTCTTTTACAGCGTCGGCTTTTCCGTGACGGCAAAAACGCCTGCCGTATAAACGGCATGACCGTGACACTCGGAATGCTTAAGAATATCGCTTCAACGCTTATAAATATTCACGGACAGAGGGACTCTCAGCAGCTTCTTGACCCCGCACAGCATATGCGGTTTGTCGATACATACGCCTGCGACGGCGAGCTGCTCGAAGATTACAGAAAAGATTACTATACACTTGTTGATATAAAGCATAAGCTTCGTTCACTTGAAACGGACGAAGCCGAAAAGGCAAGACTTACGGATTTACTGAACTATCAGATAAACGAACTGCGGGATGCCGATATACGTGTCGGCGAAAAAAAGGAGCTTGACCGCAAAAAGGCCGTGCTTGACAATTCCGAAAAGCTTCGCACGTCTCTCGGTGCGGCTTTAAGCTCGCTTCTTGGGGTTGACAATGCCCCCGGTGCGGCTGACTCACTCTCGAATGCCGCCGGCAGTGTCGGCAGAGTTCTGGGTATTCAGCACGAGCTTGAGCCCGTTTATAATTCCCTTAATGAAGTAACCGAAACGGTGAACGACATTGCCGCTGTTATCGATGACGTTCTGCGTCAGTTAAACGACGTCGGCGGAAACATAGACGAAATTGAGGAACGACTTGACGTGATTTACCGTATGTCAAGAAAATACGGTTCAACGGAAGAACAGATGCTCGAATTTCTCGATAATGCCGAAAAACAGCTTGAGAGCATCACCCACTCCGACGAAGAGCATGAAAGACTGACCGCCGAATTTGAAAAAATCATAGTCCGTGCCAAACAGAAAGCGGATAAACTGACCGCTGCCCGCAGAAAAGCGGGGGATAGGCTCTCAAAGGCAATCGAGGACGAGTTAAAATACCTCGACATGAAAAATGTCCGCTTTGTGACCGAAATAAAAGAAGTCCCGCTTAACGAAAACGGCGGAGACGATATTCAGTTTTTAATCTCGGCTAACCCCGGCGAGGAGCCGAAGCCACTCGGCAAAACTGCGTCGGGCGGCGAGCTGTCAAGAGTTATGCTCGCGATGAAAAACGTGCTTGTCGATCCCGATAATATCGGCACGCTGATTTTTGATGAAATCGACACCGGTGTCAGCGGCTCGGCGGCAGGCAAAATCGCCGTAAAGCTCTATGAAGTGTCGTGCCTTACACAGGTGCTGTGCATAACGCATCTGTCGCTCATTGCGTCATTTGCGGATGAACATATATTCCTCTCAAAGTCCGTGTCAGACGGCAAGACATACACCTCGGCAAAAATCCTCACCGACCCCGAACGTGCCGCAGAGCTTGCCCGCATCACCTTCGGCGAAAACCCGACCGCTACCCAGCTCTCCTCGGGTGAGCAGATGATTGAGGAAGCGAGAAAAGTCAGAGCAAAGACAAAGGCATAAAACAGAAAAAGCTTTGACAGAATAAAAATATACAGACCGTGCATGAAGTCATATGACCGTGTGCGGTTTTTTTGAGTTTTGAGTGAGAAAGTGTGCCGCAAAATAATGAACACTCACCGATGTCGGCAAGCGTTTTCAGAAGTGCAAATACTGTAATGAAACAGCAAGTGTAGATGATGTGCCGTTTTTAGGTCATACCATCGTGTATGAAAAGAAGGAAGCGACCTGCACACAGAGCGGCTATGAAAAATGGTATTGCAAAGATTGCGGTTATAATGCCGAGACAAAAACAATCCATGCAAAAGGGCATGATAAAGTAAATCACAACGGCAAAACTGCAACCTGCACCGAAGACGGTTATAAAGCGTATGTAACCTGCTCACGCTGTAATTATACTACCAAACAGGTTATTCCCGCTCTCGGCCACGATTTTTCCGGACCGTCTAAAACAAATGACGACGGCACAATATCTTACATGTGTGTCAACTGCGGAGAATACAGCACTCCGACAATCAAAGATATCACCGGCACAAAGCGTCTGACACAGGACAATGTTGATGTTCTTGTCGCACCCGTTGAAATGACCGCAAACACGGTTATCGCTTCCGCAAACGGTGGAAAGATAGTTGATAAAGCCGGCAAAGAGATAACCGACAAAAATACATCTCTCGCAACCGGAATGAAAATCATTCTCGGAAAAACATCTGTCACAATTTCCGTCGCGGGCGATGTTGACGGCAGTGGTGACATAAGCGTATCCGATGCCCGTCTTGCCCTCAGAGCCGCCGTAGAGCTCGACACTCTCACAGACGCATACTTTACATCCGCAGACGTAGACTTCTCCGGTAATATATCCGTTTCCGATGCACGTCTGATTCTCAGAGCCGCCGTAAAGCTTGACGACCCCAAAAAGGCATGGATTAAGTAAAATAATATCAGAAGGGGAGCGGTACACTGTCAGCTGTGTCGTTCCTTTTTCTGCTTTATTATGCTGAAACGGTAATATAATTGCATATTAAACGGTGAAAATCAAAAATATGACCTAAAATGCCGAAAAATTTCACATCGAATATAAAAGTTACAAAAAGCGGTTGCTATTTTTATAACATTATGTTATAATGCACAAATGACAGTTGACGGTTGCGTTAACGGACTCGTCGACTGTTATTTTTATTCTTTGTTTTAAACCGGAGGAGGTAATTCTTATCAAAAAGTTTTTTGCCGATTTTAAGGAATTTGCAATGAAGGGCAATGTTGTCGACATGGCAGTCGGTGTTGTTATCGGCTCGGCGTTCGGCAAAATCGTATCGTCACTCGTTGCGGACATCATAACACCGCTTATCAGCCTTCTGACGGGCTCGGTATCGCTGAACGGTCTGAAGCTTATCTTAAGACCGCAGGAGCTTGATGCCGCAGGTGCCGTAATTCAGGAAGAAATTTCCCTTACATACGGCAACTTCATTCAGTCCGTCATCGATTTCTTTGTTATAGCGCTGTCGATTTTCATTGTGCTTCGTATTATCATGAAGGCACATGACAAGTTCGAGGAGCTTACAAAGAAAAAGCAGGAAGAAGAGAAGCAGGAGGAAGAAAAGAAGGAAGACACGGAGCTTTCCGTTCTTCTCGAAATCAAAGAGCTTCTTCAGAAAGAAGAAAAAGAGAACTCAGACAAATAATGAGTTTATTGAAGAGAGGAAAACTAAATGGAAGAACTTAAGAAAAAGTACGGTCTGTTTACCGCAATGGGCATGGTAATCGGCATCGTTGTCGGCTCGGGCGTATTCTTTAAGGCTCAGAACGTACTTAACAGCACAAACGGCGATATGCCCCTCGGTATTATCGCATGGCTCATCGGCGGCATATGCATGGTTGTATGCGGATATGTTTTCGCCAACTTCGCAACAAAATACGAGAAGGTCAACGGCCTTGTCGATTATGCCGAAGCCACTCTGGGCAAGAAATACGCATATTTCCTCGGCTGGTTTATGACCACCGTCTATATTCCCGGTATGACAAGCGCCCTTGCATGGGTGTCCGCGCGTTATACTCTTGCGATATTCGTTCCGAGCGGCATTATGAAGCTTGAAGATACATTGTCGAGTGATATATGCCTTGCGCTTTCGGGATTTTATCTTATACTCAGCTACTGCATTAACGCACTCGCTCCCAAAATCGCGGGCAAGCTGCAGGTCAGCATGACGGTTATAAAGCTTATTCCGCTTATCCTTATGGCGGTTGTCGGCACAATTGTCGGTGTTATGAACGGCAATACTGCCGAAGCGTTTAGCTCCATGGGTGCCGCGTCTACGGTTGAGGGCGGCACAACTCAGGCTCTGCTGTCATCTGTCGTCGCCGTCGCTTTCGCTTATGAAGGCTGGATTCTCGCGACCTCGATTAACGCCGAGCTTAAGGATTCCAAGAAAAATCTGCCCCGTGCGCTTGTTCTCGGCAGTATCGTGATTATCGTTCTCTATATCGCTTACTATGTCGGTATTTCCGGTTCTGTTTCCGTTGAGTCTCTTATGGAGCACGGCGCGAACTACGCGTTTACTCAGACCTTCGGCAATGTCGGCGGCACACTCGTTGGTATATGCATCGCGATTTCCTGTCTCGGAACTCTTAACGGACTTATGCTTTCACAGTGCCGCGCAATGTACGGTATCGCCGCAAACGGTCAGGGTATCGCCGCCAAGAATTTCGCTGAAATCAGCCACACGACAAATATGCCCACAAACTCATCCGTTTTCGGTCTGCTTTGCTGTTCCGTATGGCTCTTCTATTTCTTCATCGCGAACCTTTATTCCGGAAACTTCCTCGGTGTGTTCAGCTTTGATTCGTCCGAGCTTCCGATTATCACAATTTACGCTTTCTATATCCCGATGTTCATCAGCTATATAAAGAAGAACCACAAAGAAGGGCTGTTCAAGCATGCCATTATGCCCGCACTCGGCGTTGTCTGCTGTGCGTTCATGGTATTTGCCGCTCTCTATTCACACGGCTATTCACCGTTTATGACCGCAAAGGCAAACGGCGAATTTAAGTGCCCCGTTCTTTTCTATCTGATAATCTTTGCGGTGTTCATGATTTTCGGCGCGTTCTTTTACAGAAAGAACCCCTCGGAGGCGCTGGCACCTAAGAAGGCGAATAAGAAGAAAAAGTAATATGAAAAGGGACCGGGAACCGGGGACCGGGGAACGGGGGAAACAAGGAAGTCCTGCGGACTTGGATTGTAAGGCTTCGCTGACAATTGGCAGTTAGCAGTTAGCAATTTCGGAAGGCATTGTGTGCCTTGGATTGTAAGGCTTCGCAGGAGATAAGTTGTAAAATAAAATAACAACAAAAACATTCCCGAGCTTGTGTGTGGTGCATAGGCTCGGGATTGTTTGCGTTTTGTTATAGATAATGACGGAAATTTTGCTGTACATTGATTTGCACTTCAATATTTCATATTATTTGCAGATTTTTAGTAATGTCCAAAATCATTTAATCTCATAAAATAGAGATTATTCGATTAAGATAAAAATTAACCTATTATGGATGACA
>CAVFUV010000033.1:0-859 GCA_963625735.1 bacterium | reverse complement strand
TTGCACGCCGATTTGACAGTCTCGATGATGAAACAAGCAAAAAATTGTTCAGTATTCTTAATAAACATGGGGAGGATTGATTCTTTGACTGAATATATCGTAGAATCCAAGTCGCGTGAAGATTTACGGGAACTTGCCAATAGTTTGCGTTATTATCTTAATTTGAAGGATGTATTGTGGATGCCGATTGTCGAGATTCTTGAAATCTTTCCTGATTTATTCGACGATTTTAGCTATGAAATAGTTTTGGACAGCGAATTTCCCGCAGATGTTCATGCCGACACTGATGTTCGAACAGGACATATCCGCATAAAAGAAAGCGTATATGAGGGTGCGTGTGACGGCGAAGGACGTGACAGAATGACAATTGCACACGAAATAGGTCACTACTTCACTTTATGCTTTTGCGGTTTTAAGCTGCAGCGGAATTTCGGAAAAAATAAAGTGCCAAGATATCAAGATCCTGAATGGCAGGCTAAATGTTTCGCCGGTGAGTTTATGGTTGCAAGACATTTAATTCGGGGGATGTGTCCCGAAACAATTGCTAAAAGTTGCGGAGTTTCTTTTGAAGCCGCAGAAGTTCAGTATAAATGCAGATGAAAGGCGATGATGTGTATTGATTGCATTTGTAAAAAAAGAAAAAACCTTCTGTAAGTTATTGCAGTAGCTTACAAAAGGTCTCGACCCGAATATCTCTATTCGAAATTCAGTATGTTCATTATAGAGTTCTTCGGGTGAATTGTCAATATATAAAAAAATTTAAAGTTTATTTTTACAATTGGCTTTTTTACTCCTTAATATCTTTGTTTTCTCTTTACATTTTGAATATGAAAGATTGGGAGTTGTACCCCCTCAAGAC
>CAVFUV010000032.1:0-14300 GCA_963625735.1 bacterium | reverse complement strand
GGCCGGGGGTCGGGGGTCGGGGACCGGGGAATAAGGAAAACGCCGGAGCGTTTTGGATTATAAGCTGACGCAAGAGATTAAATTATCATAAAAGCGTAAGCTTAATGTCTGCAAAGCCAACTCCACACTCCACTCTCCACACTCCACTCTCGTGCTTCTGCTCCTTGCTCACTTTATTATATTACCCCCAACCGCTCCGAGTGCCTCAAAAAACCCCGGATAGCTCTTATTCACCGCTTCCGTGCCGTCGATTTCGCCGCCGGTGAGGGTGCAGAGAACCGCGAGGGACATTACAATACGGTGGTCATTGTGGCCGTCGAGAGTTTCGGTCGGAGCGTGAAACTCCTTCGGGAATACTACGACATCGTCCTCATGCACCGTGACAGCCGCACCGAACTTGCGAAGCTCCGCTGCCATACACTCGGCTCGGTCACTCTCTTTGAGCTTAAGTCGTCGTGTACCCGTGAACACACCGCCGTATTTTGCGGCAGACACGGCAAACAGAATGGGTGCCAAATCGGGGCAGTCGCCTATGTGAATTACGGGCGAGCCTTTCGAGAGCAACTCAAAATGCTTTACAAACACACGGTCGCCCTGAAGGGTGTTTTCGTCAAGCCCCGTGACCTTTACGCTGTTCCCGAACAGATTCAGAGCCTCAAAAAACGCGGCGTTTGACCAGTCACCTTCAACTGCCGCTTCGGTTGGGATATAATGTTGTCCGCCCGGTATAAACAGTGTGTTCTGCGCTGGTTCTTCTATTCTGATGCCGAACACGGACAGAGCCTTGATTGTAAGATTTATATACGGACGGCTCTCGACAGGCGGCAGAATGTTTATCACGCTGTCTTCTTTAAGAAGGGGCAGAGCGAACAGCAGACCGCTTATAAACTGACTGCTGATGTTGCCGGGGATATTGTATTCACCGCCGACAAGCGGCCCTTTCACCGAAACGCCCGTTTCATTTTGCGAAAAGAACATATTTTTTTCTCTGCACATATCGGCGTACACCGTCAGTGGGCGTTCTAACAGCCTTTTTGCGCCTGTCAGAACCGTTTTGCTGCCCGACAGAAGCGAAATGGGGACAAAAAAGCGCATTGTGCTTCCGCTCTCGCCGCATTCGAGTTCACTTTGCGGAACAGCCGGACGGACATCGGCGCCGTTAATTATTATATCGTCGCCGTTTTGGTGCCACTTTACACCGAGTGCCGAGAGGCAGCTCAGCGTTGCTTTTATATCTTCACTCAGGGCGACGCCGTGAATGATGCTTGTACCCTCGCCGAGGCCCGCACCGATAAGCAGTCTGTGTGCCATGCTCTTTGACGGCGGCGCTTTGACTGAGCCGGAGAGGGGGGAGGGGAGAATTTCAGCTTTCATATTTATCTAAATCCTTTATGCAATTAGCAATGAAAGAGTGACCGGTATCCAGTGGACAGTGGCCAGTGGCTTCGCAATCATTAAGCTTGTGTGTTAAAGATAATTTCATCTTTTGCGTCAGCTTATGATTCAAAACGCTTCAGCGTTTTCCTTGATTTATTGATTGTCGGACCGCTGCCGCCGGTCACAACAATTTATAATTTTTGCGAAGCTATATAATCCAAGACACTTTGTGTCTTCCTCAGTCACTGACCACTGGATACCGGATACTGGCCACTTATATGCTACTTGCTAATTTTTCAACGGCTTTACAGTACCCCACAACCCCTTCCCCTGCAATCGTTGCGACGCAGGCGGGGCGGATGAAGCTTGTTTTGCGGAATTCTTCACGTGAGTCCACGTCCGATATATGGACTTCGACGGTGGGGATTGACACGGCCTTGAGTGCATCGAGAAGAGCGATGCTCGTGTGCGTATACGCGCCGGGGTTTATGATAATGCCGTCGGTGTGGCTGAAATACGCACCCTGGATTGCGTCAACAAGGTCGCCCTCGTGGTTTGACTGATAAAAATCGACCTCGATATTTCTTTTATCGCAATATTCCTTTATCATATTGACAAGGTCATTATATGTCGTCCGGCCGTAAATCCCGGGTTCTCTTATGCCGAGCATATTGAGATTCGGGCCGTTAATAACTAGTATTTTCATTTTATCTCACCGAGCCTTTTAAGAATATTATCCGCCGTTTCATTCGGATTGTCGGACGGATTTATTTTTATGTCCGCAGTGGAATTATAAATATCTATCCGCTCTTCGTAACGCTTTTTTATTGCGTCGGTACTTGACGCAAGCGGTCTGTCGGGAGTGGGCAGAAGCTTTTCGAGCGGTCTGTCGATAAAGAACAGAAGCCCGTTCGCCTTAAGTGCGTTGACATTTTCTTCCTTAAGCACCGCGCCGCCGCCGACCGAGATTATCACGCCCGTTTTTGATGTAAGGGAGGCTATGACCTCGCTTTCGAGCTGTCTGAAATACGCTTCGCCCTTTTCGGCAAATATTCGGGATACGGACATATTTTCTTTCTGTTCGCACATAGTGTCGGTGTCGAACACTTCCCTGCCTGTTTTTTCGGCCAGGATTCCGGCGGCTGTCGTCTTGCCGCAGGCGGGCATTCCGGTCAGGACTATATTACATTTTGAAGTATATATTTTATTGTATACATTGTCGCTTTTTTCGTTGTCGATTTCGGTATCCGTGAACAGCTCGCTCGCCTTTACCGCCTGATTTACAAGCATATAAAGACCGCCGCACGATTTAAGTCCCCGTTTTTCGGCGTCAAGCACAAGTGCCGAACGAAGGGGATTATACACGGCATCGGCGACACCCTGTAAAAGCCTGAACGGCTCAAGGGAAATGGGCGAAGTGCCGATATTGTCGGGGTACATTCCGACCGGGGTTGTGTTTATGATAACCTCGGCATCGGTATGGTATAAAACGGCTTCTTCATAGGATATGACACCGGGCTTTTTTTTTCGGCTGACTCTGACAGCCTCCCTTGCGGCATGCTTTTCACAGACATATTTTGCCGTGAGGGACGTGCCGCCCGTGCCGAGAATAAGCACCTTGCGGCCGACCAAATCAATGCAGTTTTTCGTTAAAAGACGTTCCATGCCGTAAACATCGGTATTATAGCCGTAGAGCTTGCCGTCACGGCTGACAATCGTGTTGACAGCTCCGATTTTTTTAGCCGCCCTGTCGACACGGTTAAGATATTTTATCACGTCTTTTTTGTAGGGAATCGTAACATTGACCCCCTGTAAATAGGGATTTTTTATGAAATCACGCAGGTTTTCGGGCTCTGTGGGATACAGTTCATAGTCGTAGTCACCGAGAAGCGCGTGTATTTCCTTTGAATAGCTGTGCGACAGATGTCTGCCGAGACAGCCGTAGATTGGCGATGACATAAAGAGCACCTCCTGAAAAAGTTGGTAAAGAGCAGTGAAAGGAACCGGGGTCAGTGGCCAGTATCCGGTGAACAAGGAAAACGCTGAAGCGTTTTGTATTATAAGCTGACGCAAAATGAAAAATTACCTTAAAGAAATCAGCTTTAATGTCAGCGAAGCTATATAAATCAAGTCCGTAGGACTTCCTTAGTTACTGGCCACTGGATACTGGCCACCGGATACTTCTTCATTGCTAATTACTTTGCCCCTGCAAAGAAAGTAAATCATAAACCCCAATGCTCGCTGCCGCGTTGACGACAAATGCCGCGCGGTGGGCGATGCACGGGTCATGGCGGCCCTTTATTTCTATAACGACATTTTGATGAGTTTTTATGTCAACGGTATTCTGCGGGCGGGCGATTGACGGGGTGGGCTTTACGGCCGTGCGGAAAATAATGGGCATTCCGTTTGTTATGCCGCCTAAAATGCCGCCGTTGTTGTTTGATGTATGGGTCACTTTGCCGTCAATATTTCTCATGCAGTCATTAACCTGACTCCCCGTTTTATCGGCAAAACCGAAGCCGAGACCGAACTCGACACCCTTTATCGCAGGTATGGAGAACAGGATATGCGACAGCACGCTCTCGCACGTGTCAAACCACGGTTCGCCGAGCCCTGCCGGGACCCCGCAAACGGCTGTTTCGAGAATGCCGCCGACGGAATCGAGATTCTGTTTCGCTTCAAGAATTCTGCACTGCATTTCTTCGCCTTTTCTGTCGTCAAGAACGGGAAATTCGCAGTTTGAGAGCATTCTGACCTCTTCAAAAAGTCTGTCTTCCGAAAATTCGCAGTCGCAGACACTGCCGAGCTTTTTTATGTGCGTGCCGACAAATATGCCTTTTTCTTCGAGTGCGTGGGAGCATATCGCACCTGCCGCAACAAGCGCCGCTGTTATTCTGCCCGAAAAATGGCCGCCGCCGGACGCGTCCTGAAAGCCGTTATATTTGCACTCGGCCGTGTAATCGGCATGACCCGGGCGGGCTAAGAACTGCGTTTTCGCATAATCCTCACTTTTAGTGTTTGAGTTCGGGATTAAAATCGTAATGGGCGTGCCTTCCGAAAAGCCGTTTCTGACACCCGACACAATCGAAAACTCGTCCTTTTCACGGCGGGGAGTTGAAATGTCGGAGTGCGGACTGCGTAAAAACAGCTTGCGTCTTATGTATTCATAATCTATTTCCGTTCCGGGAGCGATGCCGTCAAGCACCGCACCTGTCATCTGCCCGTGACTCTCGCCGAAGAGGGTGACGGAGATTGAGGAGCCGAATGTGTTTCTCATTTTGGTGTAACCCCCAAACGTGTATAATTAGCAATTAGCAATGAGCAATTAGCAATGAGTGGTCAGTGGCCGGTATCCGGTGGCCAGTGTCTGAGGAAGACACAAAGTGTCTTGGATTATATAGCTTCGCAAAATTATAAACTGTTGTGACCGATGGCAGTATCCGGTGTACAAGGAAAACGCTGTAGCGTTTTGATTTATAAAGCTTCGAGAAGTGTGAAGTGTAATATTTTCTTTTAAGATATAACTTTAATGTCCGCGGAGCTTATAAAATCAAGTCCGCAGGACTTCCTTAATCACCGGTCACCGGATACCGGATACCGGCCACTTTCTCATTAGCAGTTGCTGATTATCCTGTCCGTTTTTTTCAGTTTATATTATTCGTAACCTTCCGCATATCTTCCATGCTTATACACTCGATTTCAAAGCTTCCTATCTTATTGACGACTACAATATTGATTTTGTCGCCGTCGGCTTTTTTGTCGTGGATGAGAACACCGAAGAGGCGGTCGGGTGAAATGTCGGTGTGAGTGGGAAGGGAGTATTTTTCGAGGACGGCGCAGAGCTCTTTACGCACTTCGGGTGAGCACATATAAGTCATACCGATTGCGACACTCTCACCGTGAAGAAGTCCCGACAGTGTTTCTACCGCGTGACCGACGGTGTGACCGAAGTTAAGCACTCGGCGAAGTCCCGCTTCCTTTTCGTCCGCTGTCACAACATCCGCTTTTATCCGAACACTGCGTGCGATAAGCTCCTCGGTTGAAAGAGTTCCGTTTTTTATTCCGTCAAAGAAATCCGTGTCAAAGCACAGAGCTGTTTTGATGATTTCAGCCATTCCGGCGTTATACTGTCGCCTGTCAAGCGTTTTAAGCGTGTCGGTATCAATGAAAACGCCCTTCGGCTGATGGAAAGCGCCGACAATGTTTTTTACGCCGTTAAGGTCAACCGCCGTCTTGCCGCCGACAGATGCGTCCGTCTGGGCAAGAAGAGTTGTTGGGACGTTATAGAAGTCAATCCCACGCATGTAAGACGCCGCCGCAAAGCCGGTAATATCGGTCACGACACCGCCGCCGACAGCTACGGTGCAGTCGGTTCTTGTAAAGCCGTTATCGAGCATGACGGTCAGGAGCTTCTCAAAATTCGCAAGCGTTTTTGACTGTTCGCCATGAGGGAGTGTAACCACCGTCGCCGCTTTGCACTGAACGGCTACCGTCTCGGCGTACTCCTGCGGTACACCGTCATCGGTGACGACAAGCACACGCCTGTCAAGATTCGCGTATTCGGATATTCTGTTTAATATTCCCCGGGAAATTATGATGTCATAGCTTCCGGCGGGGAGGGGGACGGAGATTTTCATACTTACACAAGACCTTTTATATAGTATTGAGTGCAACAGATAAAGCCCGGATTAGTGAGGAATTTGGAGTTTGGAGTTTGGAGAGTGGAGAGTGGAGTTGACTTCACATAAGATTAATCAAAAAGCTTATATAAGCTACCCGAAAAGCTTAGCTGATATTACGATGGCTGTTTGATTGGCTTTAACTCCACACTCCACTCTTCACACTCCACACTTGACCGTGCTTCACTCTTTGCTAAGCTTTATTCATACACAGAAAAATTACATGACAATTAATTTTACGTTTCATCAGCGGGGCTGAGCTTCTTGAATTCGCCGAGAATTTTTATTCTGTCACAGCACACGCCGAGCTCTTCGATGAGGTTAGTGCCGTTGTCGCCGTAAATGTCGCCTTCGGCCTCGGCATAGAAACAGTAACGCCACAGGAGATCTTTTCTGGGGCGGCTTCTGAGTGTGCGGAGATTGTAGCCGTGATAGCCTATTATGTTGAGTGCCTGAGCGAGTGCGCCCGCCTCGTTTTTGACCGTGAACATAAGCGCGAAGCTTGTGCCGTGGGCGGAGGCTGTGCCTTTGTTGTCGTTAAGGCTCAGAACGGCAAAGCGTGTTGTGTTGGAGTCTGATGTGTTAATCGAGTCCCTTATCACCTTAAGTCCGTAAAGCTTTGCGGTCTCACCCGATGCGATGGCGGCTATGGTTTTGTCGCCCTTTTCGGCAACGTATTTCGCGGCGAGGGCGGTGTTTGACGCACTCTGTTTATCGAGATTATGCTCTCTTATGTAACTGTCGCACTGCATGAGTGCCTGCGGATGGCTGACAACGGTTTTTATGTCGTCCTCTTTCGTACCGTGAACTCCGACCAAATCGTGTGTAACGCTCAATTCATATGTGCCGTTTATGTAGAGCGGACCGCCGAAAAGGAGATCCGTCACCTGCCCCACTTCACCCGCGGAGCTGTTTTCAAGGGGCAGGACACACACGTCGCACTCTCCGCTGACAACGGCGTTGTACGCTCCGGCAAAGTCGCCGTACGATTTTTTCCGTGCCGTGGGATAGAGCTTGTTTGCGGCGATGTGGGCAAAAGCGCCTTCGGTGCCGGCATAGGCGACGGTCATGCCCTCTAAAAGCCGACGCTGATAATTGCGGGACGTTTTCATGGTGTCGCTTAAAAATCGCTTGTAGTCCTCCCTTAAAGAGGGGTCGGAAATGTACTCGGCGTTTCGTGCGAGCATTTCGGTTTCACGAACGGGATCGTTGATGAGAAGTCCGTGCGATTTCTTGTATTCGGCGACAAGCTTTACGGCGTTCATTCTCTTTTCGAAAAGGGACGCCATGAGTCTGTCGGTTTCGTCGATAATCTGTCTTGCGTTTTGTAAAGCTTCTTCCATGATATGTGCCTCCGAGGGGATGTTAACAGTGTTAACATATGGTGTATGAGAATATTATACACGGAATAGAATAAAAATCAAGAGGAAAAAAGTTAGCAAGGAGCAAGGAGCAATTAGCAATGAGTGGTCAGTGACCGGTATCCGGTGGCCAGTGGCCAATACCCAGTGGTCAGTGGTCCGTGGTCAGTATCCAGTATCCGGTATCCAGTGAACAAGGAAGACACTGCGTGTCTTGGATTGTATAGCTTCGCAAGAGATAAGCTATATATTATTGCACACCTTCTTCTTAAGCTTCGGCACGCTCATCATCGCTTTTTTCATTGCGAGGTCAATATCATAAGACGGCTTTGTGATATGGTTTTCGGAAAATTCGGGTTTAAACTGCGCCGGTGCTTTTTTCTCTTTAAGCTTTTCGGGTGCGGTAATCCCCTTTTCGTGCCATTCGGTCAGAATTCTGTCCATATAGTGAATGCTCAGATCATCCGTATAACCGCTCGACCTGTCATAAGCCGCTTTAATCATATCAAAAGAAAAGTGATACACATTAACCCACTTATCGAAAATTCTTTTCTCGTTTTTGGTGAAGTACCGTTTTGCTGTTCCGGAATACTCCTTAAGCTCGTCCTGCATTTTTTCGACATCTGACTTCTTTTCGGATTGTGTCGTGTCGTTACATACACTGTCTTTAATATTGTCTTTAATAATACTGTCTTTATATGCATCGTCATTTTTGGCGAGGCATGTGTCGCCATTATTGACGATGCTTGTGTCGTCATTTTGGCGATGCTTGTGTCGTCATTTTGACGTGGCTTGGGATAATCAGCAATTAGCAGTCAGCAATTTCAGAGAGTATGTGGACTTGAATTATGTGGCTTCGCAAAAAAAATCAACTCCACACTCCACTCTTCACACTCCACTCTCAGCGTAAGCTACACACTCCACACCGGATAAAAAAGCACAGCCGGGGTTAAGCCAAGCTGTGCCGTTAAAATAATTATTTTGGTTTTATTCGTACCGAGCGAGGAAATCGTCAACAAATTTGAGTTCCGCTTTTACCGCACTCTCCCCTGTGCCGCCGGCGGAAATACGCTTTTCGACACAGTTTTTGATGTCGATTGCGTCGTACAAATCGCTTTCAAATTCGGGTGCGAAATTATGATACTCGTCAAGTGTCATCTGTTCAAGTGTCTTGTTGTTCTGCACGCAGTAGCCGACAGACTGACCGACGATTTTATATGCCGTACGGAAAGGAAGTCCTTTGCCTACCAGATAATCCGCAAGGTCGGTGGCATTGATAAAGCCCTTTTTTGCGGCGTTCATCATATTTTCGGGAATTGCCTTCATGGTTTCAATCATCGGGGCAAAAACCTCAAGGCAATGCTTTACGGTGTCAACAGCGTCAAATACGGACTCCTTGTCTTCCTGCATATCCTTGTTATACGCAAGCGGAATACCCTTAAGCACAGTGAGAATTGCCATAAGGTCGCCGTAAACTCTGCCCGTTTTGCCTCTGACAAGCTCTGCCATGTCGGGATTTTTCTTCTGCGGCATAATGCTCGAGCCTGTCGTAAAGCTGTCGTCAAGCTCGATAAACTTAAATTCCCAGCTCTGCCAGAGTATAATCTCTTCCGAAAAACGTGAAAGATGCATCATAACGGTCGCAAAGCACGAAAGAAGCTCTATGCAATAATCCCTGTCTGAAACACCGTCAAGCGAATTCATTGAAATCCCGTCAAAACCGAGCTTTGAAGCGGTCATATATCTGTCTATGGGATAAGTTGTTCCGGCGAGAGCCGCAGAACCCAGGGGGCATATATTCATACGCTTTACGGCGTCCTCAAGACGGGTAACGTCACGCATAAGCATCATTGAGTACGCGCTCAGATAATGACCGAATGTAACGGGCTGTGCACGCTGAAGGTGCGTATACCCCGGCATTACCGCGTCGTAATACTCTTTTGCCTTGCCGTTGACGGCTTTTATAAGCGACAGAATAAGCTGTCTGATTTCGGCTGTCTCATCACGAAGCCACAGACGAAGGTCAACTGCGACCTGATCGTTTCTGCTTCTGCCCGTGTGAAGCTTTTTGCCGACATCACCGAGACGCTTTGTAAGCTCCGCTTCAACAAACATATGGACATCCTCGGCATTCATATCTATCGGCAGCTTGCCGTCTGTTATGTCATCGAGAATAGACTGAAGTCCGTCTATAATCTTCTCGCTCTCGTCCTTTGTTATGATACCGCACGCACCGAGCATTGCGGCGTGAGCCATGGAGCCTGTAATATCCTGCTTATACATACGGCAGTCAAAGCTTATTGATGAATTGAAATCGTCCGCCTGTTCATTTAGAGCCTTCTGAAACCTGCCTGCCCACATTTTATTCATAATATAAAAACTCCTTTTATCATCAAAACGGCTGCCGCATCGCACAAACAGGTAATGCAGCAGCCGTCTGATAACTGAATTAATTAGTCAAGACCCGATTTTTTCTTCATCTTAGCATAAACCTTGGTGGGAAGTCCGAAGAGGTTAATGAAGCCTGTGGCGTCTGCCTGGTTGTAAACCTCATCCTCGTCGAAGGTTGCGATTTCAGGATCATAGAGTGAATAGGGAGATGTAACACCTGCGTTAATCATGTTGCCCTTATAGAGCTTGAGTGTAACATCACCTGTAACAGTCTCCTGTGTTGACTTGACAAAAGCAAGAATAGCCTTTGTGAGGGGTGAGAACCACTGACCGTTGTATACAAGCTCGGCAAGCTTCTGAGCTACAAGAGCCTTGTAATGCGCTGTCTCTTTGTCAAGTGTAAGTGTTTCAAGAACTTCGTGAGCCTTATAGAGAATTGTTCCACCGGGAGTCTCGTATACGCCGCGGCACTTCATGCCGACAAGACGGTTTTCAACGATATCGAGAAGGCCAATGCCGTTCTCGCCGCCGATCTTATTAAGAGCGGTTACAAGCTCAACAGAGTCCATAGCCTTGCCGTCAAGAGAAACGGGAACACCCTTTTCATAGTGAAGAGTAATGTATGTGGGCTTATCGGGAGCCTGTTCGGGAGAAACACCCATCTCAAGGAAGCCGGGCTCATTGTATTTGGGCTCGTTTGCGGGATCTTCAAGATCGAGGCCTTCGTGTGAAAGGTGCCAGATATTTTTATCTTTTGAATAGTTAGTCTCGCGGCTGATTTTAAGAGGAATGTTGTGTGCCTCGGCATAGTCGATTTCCTCATGACGGCTTCTGATGCTCCACTCACGCCAGGGAGCGATGATAGGCATATCGGGAAGAAGAGCCTTTACGGCGAGTTCAAAACGAACCTGGTCATTGCCTTTGCCTGTGCAGCCGTGGCAGATAGCGTCGGCACCTTCTTTAACGGCGATTTCGCATACACGCTTTGCAATGGGAGGACGTGCAAAGGATGTACCGAGAAGATAATCTTCATATTTTGCACCTGCCATAACGCAGGGAAAAACATAGTTGTCAAGGAAATCCTTTTCGATGTTTTCGACATAAAGCTTGGAAGCACCTGTCTTGAGAGCCTTCTCTTCGAGGCCTTCGAGTTCATCTGCCTGACCGACATTGCCGGATACGGCGATTACTTCGCAGTTATTATAATTCTCTTTGAGCCAGGGGATGATGATTGATGTATCAAGACCTCCGGAGTAAGCAAGAACAACCTTTTTGATTTTTGACTTATCCATTGTAAGTTCCTCCGTAAAATAAATTTCTGTGCGATTTGTTTTTGGATGTTTATGCATTCGTTGTGCATAATGATACAGTATAACAATCCAAAAGTCAAGCACATATTTGAATTTTTTCAACATTCGTATCTTTTGACTCATTTATACAAATGAAGCGTATTGTTTTTGTGTATTACGCTATAATATTCAGAGTAAAACAGCGTTATAATGCGGAATCTTGATTACAACAAAGTCCAGCACAATGTTCACGCCACACTCATAATCAATGTTTATAAAATGCATAAAACAGATTTATATGCAAAAATAGCCGCCCTGAATGCATAAAATCAATCAAGACGGCAAAATATAAGTTGATAAAATTGTCAGAGCACAAGCGAAGCTTTATAATTCAAGGCACATTGTGCCTTCCTCAACACCTCTGGTCCCCGGTCCCCGACACCTGACCCCTTGATTCAGTTTATTATCGTTTTATCAATAATAAACCTCGGTCTGCGTTTGGTCTCAAGGTACATTTTTCCTATATACTCCCCTATTACTCCGATAGCAAGAAGCTGAAGTCCGCCGAGAGCCCATACGGAAATCATAATGGAAGCCCAGCCGACAACGGTCGCACCCATAAAGTAGCGAACAAGAGAATATACAAGCATGACAGCGGCACAAAGAAAGATAAACAGTCCGATAAACGCTATAAGTCTTATAGGCTTAATCGAAAAGGATGTAATACCGTCAAAGGCGAACGCAAGCATCTTTTTAAGCGGATATTTAGACTCACCCGCAAAACGCTCGCCTCGTTCGTATTCGACAGTGCCGGTCTTGAATCCGAGCTGAGGGACAATTCCCCTCAGAAAAACATTCACTTCTGTATATTCGTCAAGTGCCTGCAAAGCTCGATTGCTCAGAAGCCGATAGTCGGCATGGTCATACACAAGCTCAACGCCCATTGCGGACATGCATTTATAGAACATGTGTGCGGTTGAACGCTTGAATGCGGTATCGGTCGCACGTGAGGAGCGCACACCGTAAACGACATCGCACCCCTGTTTGTACTTTTCTATCATTGCGTCAACGGCGTTTATATCATCCTGAAGGTCGGCATCCATGCTTATGCAGGCATCGCACTTATCCTGTGCCGTCTTATAACCGGCGAGCAGTGCATTCTGATGACCTCTGTTTCTTGAGAGGAACACGCCGCCGAAAAGGTTGTTTTGCTTTGTAAGCTCTTCTATAATCTCAGCGGTTGCGTCCTTAGAGCCGTCGTTTATAAAAAGCACACGGCTGTCTCCTGATATTTCGCCTTTGTCAATTAAGGAGTTCATCTTTTCGGCAAGACGGCGAGCGGTCTCGGGCAGAACCTCTTCTTCGTTATAACACGGAACAACAATATAAAGTTTCATGACAATACCTCCCTTTTACGCAAAGAACGCAAGTCTTGTTGACAGTTCATAAATAATACGATTATTTGAATGGTAATAAACAAGCATTGCGGAATTTACGGCAATTGCAAGAACAGCGCAAATCGGCATGGCAATTTCCATTAACCTGCGAAGCTGAGAATCGAATCTGTTCTTGTAAAGAATAAACAGAATGGCAATGCCGGCAAACACAATCTGCCACGAGAAATCGGCACAGTATCTTACACCGTATCCGCTCTCCCATATCGAGAAAATAATCGCAAGTGGAGCCAAGATGCTTACGGGAATTATTGTCAGAAGGAGCTTCTTTCTGGCTTCTTTTTCGAGTGACTTAAATGCCGGAACGATTCCGAACAAGCCGAACGACGGCAACGCACGCCAGAAAATGCCGATTGCGTTTTCGTTTGCGAGGAAATAATATCCGTTGACACCGAGACGCTCAAAGCCCGAGAAAATAAACGGAAATTCCGCTTTTATCACGGGAAACGCCAGAATATAGTTATAGAATGAAATACTGAAGAAATCACCGTAGAACTGCGACTGCGTAAAGTCATTAATTGTCAGAGAATACTGAATGCCGAAATCAAACGGCGAGCCGAAACGCAGGAAATTGTACACACACTGTATTCCGCCGAAAATCGCGAACGGAATAAGGGCGGCGCAAAGATATTTTATGCAGTTCTCAGAAAACGGCTTTTTTACACCGTCGTCAGCCATCTGCTTTTTAAGTCCTATCCGGATGAAAATAAGACCTGTGACACAGTAAACGGCGCAAGTCGGGCGAGACAATACCGCCAACGACAGCATTGACGTTGCCGCCGCCAGGGTGGGCTTTTTAATCGGAGTATCATCGAAAATACCGGAACGCATAAGAAGCCAGAACCCGCCGCAGGTAAACATGAATCCCGAGCTTTGCGCTATTTCATAGAACAGATTATAGCACAGAGAGAACCATACGCCACATGAAGCCAAAACGGTGATATATGCCGCAGTGAGCATTCCGAGTGGCAGTTTTCCGCAGAATCTGTCGGTATATTCCACAAACAGAAGAGACAGAAATAAAATACCCATCAGACAGAAGAACAGTATCGACAGCGCGGAGGACGCGTAATATCCCGTTATGAGATGGAACGGCAAAAAGAACAGCAAAACAGGTGCGATGCCGTAGTAGGAATAATATTTTCCGTTATAAAGCAGATGGTCCCATTTTGCGTCAACGTCCTTTGTTCCACGTTCGGAATAATCATAGGGATTATCGAGTGCAAGAAGTTCATCGGACGGAGTATCGGTAAGATATAGATGCCCCGATTCAAATGCGTCGACAAGCTCTTTTGTAATCTGGTTGCCCTGCGTTTTGCTCGGGAGAAGCCCGTCTGTGCCGAATGTCGCAAATACCATAAGGAAGCATCCGAACGCCATCATAACCGCTAGCAACAGAGCGACGGCACGCTTGAAAGACTTTTTGTTGTCTTCATAATTCTTCTTTGCGAACGGATGCTTAACAAGAAGATACACTCCGCACAGAACAGCGACATACAGAATAAGACGCAACGCCGAAAACGCAAACGGTATTTTTTCATTAAATGTAATCCCCTGTATTTCCACCGGAGTATTTTCGTTGTCTGAAAACTTAACGATGAATGTTTTGCAGTTCCCGGTAAGCTCAATCGGAAAAACATCTTTTGAAAGCGACTCGGCATACAGTGATTTTGACGAACCGAGACTGCGAACGCCATATGAATATGAATCGTCGCCCGCGAAAAAATCAATCTGAGTATAGGCATCGGC